>NZ_JBICMM010000045.1:0-59092 GCF_043106425.1 Pseudomonas sp. FYR_2 | reverse complement strand
AACTTATCCTCGGGGATCGAACGCCTCACGCAAGGCGTCCCCGATAAACACCAGCAACGACAAGATCACCGCCAGCGCGAAAAACGCGGTAAAGCCCAGCCACGGCGCCTCCAGGTGCTGTTTGCCCTGGGTCACCAGCTCTCCCAGCGAAGCACTCCCGGCCGGCATGCCGAACCCGAGAAAATCCAGCGCAGTCAGGGTGGTGATCGCCCCGGTCAGCATGAACGGCACATAGGTCAGGGTTGCGTTCATGGCATTGGGCAGGATGTGCCGCAGCATCACCTGGCTGTCCGGCAGGCCCAGCGCCCGGGCTGCCTTTACATACTCCAGGTTTCGTCCACGCAGAAACTCGGCCCGTACCACATCGACCAGCGTCAGCCAGGAGAACAGCGCCATGATCCCCAGCAACCACCAGAAATCCGGTTCGACAAAGCCGCTGAGGATGATCAGCAGGTACAGCACCGGCAAGCCTGACCACACCTCCAGCAGGCGCTGGCCGAGCAGGTCGACCCAACCGCCGTGGTAGCCCTGCAACGCGCCGGCTATCACGCCAATGAGCACGCTGACGACGGTCAGGGCAAACGCGAACAGCAGCGATACCCGCGTGCCGTACAGTACCCGCGCCAGCACATCGCGCCCTTGGTCGTCGGTGCCCAGCCAGTTGCTTGCACTTGGCGGGCTGGGGGTGGGGACTTGCAGGTCGTAGTTGGGGGTGTCGGCGCTGAACGGGATGGGCGCGAACAGCATCCAGCCGCCTTGTTCCGCGATCAGTTGGCGCACATACGCACTGCGGTAATCGGGCTGGAACGGCAAATGGCCACCAAACTGCTGCTCGGTGTAGCGCTTGAGTGCCGGCATGTACAGCTCGCCCTTGTAGCCCAGCAGCAGTGGTTTGTCGTTGGCCACCAGCTCTGCGCACATGCTCAACAGCATTAGGCCGGCGAACAGCCACAGCGAGACCCAGCCCAGGCGGTTGCGGCGAAAGCGTTGCAGGCGACGGCGCGAGACGGGGGAAAGCATCAGTGCGCCCTCGTATCGAAGTCGATGCGAGGGTCGAGCAACGTGTACGACAGGTCCCCGATCAGGCGGATCAACAGGCCCGCCAGGGTGAAGATGAACAGCGTGCCGAACACGACCGGGTAATCCCGCGACACCGCTGCGTCATAGCTCATGCGGCCCAGGCCATCGAGCGAAAAGATCACTTCGATCAGCAAGGATCCAGCGAAGAACACCGTTATCAGTGCCTGCGGCAACCCCGCTACCACCAGCAGCATGGCATTGCGCAGTACATGGCCATACAGCACCCGGCGTTCACTCAGGCCTTTGGCCCGGGCGGTGACCACGTATTGGCGGGAAATCTCGTCGAGGAAGGCGTTTTTGGTCAGCAACGTGAGGGTCGCGAAACCGCCAATCACCAAGGCGCCGACGGGCAGCACCAGGTGCCAGAAGTAGTCGGCAACCTTGCCCAGCAGGCTGAGTTCATCGAAGTTATCCGAAACCAGGCCGCGCACCGGAAACCAGTTGAGCGAGGTACCACCGGCGAACAGCACGATCAGCAGCAGGGCGAAAAGGAACGAGGGCAGGGCATAGCCGACCACGATCAGCGCGCTGCTCCAGGCATCGAAGCGGCTGCCGTGGCGCACCGCCTTGCGAATGCCCAGCGGGATCGACACCAGATAGGTGATCAGCGTGGCCCAGAAACCCAGCGAAAGGGTCACCGGCAACTTGTCCAGGATCAGGTCCGTGACCGTGGTGCCGCGGAAGAAACTGTTGCCGAAGTCCAGCCGGGCATACTGGCCCAGCATCAGCCACAGGCGCTCGGGGGCGGACTTGTCGAAACCGTACTGGCGCTTGATCGCCTCGATCAGTTTCGGGTCCAGGCCTCGTGTGGCGCGGGAGTCACCGTGCACCACTTCGGCCCGTGCGCCGGGTGCGCCGCCGCCAAGCCCTTGCAGGCGCGCCACGGCCTGTTCTACCGGGCCACCCGGCGCAGCCTGGACGATGGCGAAGTTGACCAGCAGGATCGCCAGCAAGGTCGGGATGATCAACAACAGACGGCGCAGGATGTAGGTGGTCATGGCAAGGCCTTCTGGCGTTCAGCCATTTGCGCGTTGGTCAGCGGGGTGGGGCTTATCTCCCACCAGGTGTCCAGGCCTTCGTCATAGGCCGCCTGGACCTTGGGCAGGCCAAAGCGGTTCCACCAGGCGGTGGAGCTACCTGGCGGGTAGTAGTTGGGGATCCAGTAGTAGTTCCATTGCAGCACTCGGTCCAGGGCGCGTGCGTGCTGCAGCATGTCGGCCTGGGTGTCGGCACGCACCAGGCCATCGATCAGGCGGTCCACGGCCGGGTCTTGCAGCACCATCAGGTTGTTCGAGCCGGGGTCGTGGGCGGCTGCCGAACCAAAGTAGTTGTACAACTCGGCACCCGGCGACAGGGTAACCGGGTAGCCGGTGACGATCATGTCGTAGTCACGCGCCATCAGCCGGTTGACGTACTGGGCAGGGTCGACATTGCGGATGTTCAGGGTGACGCCTATCTGGGCCAGGTTGCGCTTCCAAGGCAGTAGCAGGCGCTCCATGCCCGACTGGCCGTTGAGGAAGGTGAAGGCCAATGGTGTGCCGTCGCTGTTCACCAGGCGGTCGCCTTCGGGGTGCCAACCGGCTTGTTCAAGCAGGGCCAGGGCCTGCAACTGTTGTTTGCGGATGATCCCGGACCCGTCGGTGACCGGGGCGCTGAACACGGTGGTGAACACTTCTTCCGGTACGTTGCCGCGCAACGGCTCAAGCAGCTTCAGCTCGCCGGCATCCGGCAGCTTGCGGGCCGCCAGCGGGGTGTTGGAGAACACGCTTTGTTGGCGGATGTACATATTGCGCATCATCTGCCGGTTGCTCCACTCGTAGTCCCACAACATGCCCAGCGCCTGGCGCACCCGGCGGTCCTTGAACTGCGGCTGGTCGAGGTTGAACACGAAGCCTTGGGCTACTTGCGGTTTGGCCGGGCCAAGGTGGGCGCGTTGCAGGCGACCATCCTCCAGTTGCGCGCCGTTGTAACCCAGGGTGTAAGCGGTGGCGGAGAACTCGCGGTTGTAGTCGTAACCCCCGCCTTTGAGCACCTGCCGGGCCACCTCGGTATCGCCGAAGTACTCGATGCGCAGCGTGTCGAAATTGTAGCGGCCACGGCTGGCGGGGAGGTCGCGCGCCCACCAGGTGGGGTCGCGTTCGAAGGTGATGCTGCGGCCGTTGTCGATGCGCCCGATGCGGTAAGGGCCGCTGCCGACTGGCTTGTCAAAGCCGGCACCGTTGGCGAAGTCGCGTTGCTGCCAGTCGTGTTCGGGCAGTACCGGCAGGCTGGCGAGGTCCAGGGCCAGGGTGCGACCGTGCCCGGGCTTGAAGTCGAAGCGCACGCTGTGCGGGTTTTCCACGGTCACGCCAGTGACCTCGGCGAACTGGGTGCGGTACTTGAGGCTGCCTTTGTTCATCAACAGCTCGAAGGTGAAACGTACATCGTCGGCGCGCACCGGTTTGCCATCGGCGAAGGTGGCACGCGGGTCGATATTGAAACGCAGCCAGGCATCGTCGGGGCCGCGCTCCATACTATGGGCGATCAGGCCATAGACGGTATAGGGTTCATCGAAGGAGCGCACGGCCAGTGGCGCATACAACAGGCCATCCACTTCGCTGACGCCAATGCCTTTGTCGATGTATGGCAGAATGTGGTCGAACTGGCCGATCTCGATGGCCGAGCGGCGCAGGATGCCGCCCTTGGGGGCGTTGGGGTTGACGTAGTCGAAGTGCTGGAAGCTGGCGTTGTAGCGGGGGGCTTCACCGTAGACGGTGAGTGCGTGGGTGGGGGCGGCTTGGGTATTGAAAGCCAGACAAAGCAAGAACAGGCCCCACAAACCCTGTAGGAGCGGGCGTGCCCGCGAATGCGTCGGCCCAGGCAACGAGGTTGTCTGGTCTGGCCTATTCGCGGGCAAGCCCGCTCCCACACGGACTTTCATCGGCTGCGAGGACTTAGTCCTGGCGGCTGGTCACTTCCAGCAGGTGGTAGCCGAACTGGGTTTTCACCGGGCCTTGCACGGTGTTGACCGGTGCGCTGAACACCACGGTGTCGAATTCCTTGACCATCTGGCCTGGGCCGAACGAGCCCAGGTCACCGCCCTGACGGCTGGACGGGCAGGTGGAGTTGGCTTTGGCGATTTCAGCGAAGTCGGCGCCTGCTTCGATCTGGGCTTTGAGTTCGTTGCACTTATCTTCGGTGGCGACCAAGATGTGGCGGGCGGTTGCACGGGCCATGGGTACTGCTCCTTGGGGTAAAAAGGCAAGCCTAGCGCACTTGCTTGGGGTATGTCTCGCCAGGCTTGCAAGCTTCGCCTTACAGTTTTTGTGCCGCTTCGCGCAACAGGGTTTCGGTCGAGGCCCAGCCCAGGCAGCCGTCGGTGATCGACACGCCGTATTTCAGTGCGCCCTTGCCCAGCGCCTGACAGCCATCGAACAGGTGCCCTTCGATCATCACGCCGATGATCGAGCGATCGCCGGCCAGGCGCTGCGCCAGCACATCGTTGAACACGGCGGGCTGACGCGCCGGGTCCTTGCCGCTGTTGGCGTGGCTGCAATCGACCATGATGCTTGCGTGCAATCCAACCTTGGCCAGTGCCTGACGGGCCATGGCGATGCTGTTGGCATCGTAGTTGGGGCCTTTGTGGCCACCGCGCAGTACCAGGTGCGTGTCCGGGTTGCCCAGGGTTTCGATGATCGCCGGGTGGCCCTGCGCATCCATGCCGAAGTGGCGGTGCGGGTGGGCGGCGCTGCGCATGGCGTCGCTGGCGATGGCGATGCCGCCGTCGGTGCCGTTCTTGAAGCCGACTGGCAGCTCCAGGCCACTGACCATTTCCCGGTGAATCTGCGATTCGGTGGTGCGTGCGCCAATTGCGGCCCAGGCCAGCAGGTCGTCGAAGTAGCCGGCGGCCATCGGTTGCAGCAGCTCGGTGGCGATCGGCAGGCCGCGTTCGATGATGCTCAGCATCAACCCACGGGACAACGCGATGCCCGAGTGCATGTCGTCACTGCCATCGAGGTGCGGGTCGTAAGCGAGGCCTTTCCAGCCCACGGTAGTGCGCGGTTTTTCGACGTAGGCGCGCATCACCAGCAGCAGCTTGTTGCTGACTTCACGGCTGAGAGCGGCGAGGCGGTCGGCGTATTCCAGGGCTGAGCGAGGGTCGTGGATCGAGCAGGGGCCGACAATCACCAACAGGCGCGGATCGCGGCCTTCGAGGATGTCGCGGATGGCCTGGCGGTGGGCATGGACTTGCTGGGTGAGTTCGCTGGACAGCGGCATTTGCTGCTTGAGCAGGTGCGGGCTGGGCAGGCGCTTGCTGACGGTGGTGTTGGCTGCTTGCGGCTGGGTCAGGGGCAGGGCGAGGCTGGAAGCTTGCATGGCGTTTTTCCCTGGGCGGACGGCGGGTTCTGGCCCGCGTGGTCGGCCCTATCGAGGTGTTCGACAGATCGTTGAATTCGTATTGGCTGCTGCATTGCCACCTGTGGAAGACCGGTCGGAGGCGGCAGGCTGGCCCGAACGGGATTGGCTAAATCGCCAGGCATAGGTGTTTGCGTAGTAATAAGTGGCGTAGTTCATGAATCTGTCCTCAATGTGAATCGGTGTTGTTCAAAGGCCTGAAAAGCAAAACCCCCGGTCGGGGAGCCGACCGGGGGTTTGAGTATTCTCATGTTCGGCGGCCCCTCGAAGGTGGGCGCCGTGTGGGTATCGGCGCCTAGTGGCTAAACCAATACCCAAAGTAATAGCTGGCAAGTGCCACGCAGCCAGCAACGGCCAGCACAGGGCGCAGGGTGCGACCGGTGTGGTTGGCGTGGTTGCGGGTGTGTTTCGGCATGTTGCTCTCCAGTGAATGAGCCCGAGCTTACTTCAGTTCGTTCGGGCCATTCAATGGATAAATGCTATTGGGGTAATCATTAGTTTTTGTACTGGTTGGTTCAATGGCCATAACGCCCGAGCTAGTGGCTGTCTTGGTCCTCTGCAGTGCCTCCGGTGTGCCCCGCACCGGAGCCGGTCGCCTCGCCGGTGCTATTGGAGCCACCGCTCGCGCCGTCGGCGGCATCGGTGTTGCTGCCGGTGTCGCTGCTGTCGTTGCTTTTACCACTGCCGGGGCTGTTGACGCTGCTGCCCTCACCCGCCGTCTTGCCGCCAGACTGATCGGTCTGTGGGCGACCGTCGGTGTTGGTGTGTGTATCGGTGTTGGTGGCAGCGAAGGCGGTGCCGGTGAGGCTGGCCAGGGCCAGCGCGAGGTACAGGGAGAGCGGACGAATGCGGATCATGGAAAGTCTCCTTTGCGGATGGTCTGTCATTCGTTTGGCCAAGTGCGGGGAGCGGGGTGCGCTTTGGGCGACGAGCGGTAACTTCAGGGGCCGCAAAGCGGCCCCTGGGATCAATGATATTCCGAGCGCTGTGCTGGTGCCGGGTTTTCTACCGGCTCCAGCGGCGGATGCTCCTGCGCGGCGTGCATCAGGTCTTCGGTCACGCGCAGTTCGGCGCCGGTTGGCGAGAACGTGGTCGAAGCCGTAAACGGCGCCGGGTGCTCCGCCGCCGGGCGTTTGCCACGGCGCCACATGAAGAAGCACACCATGCCCAGGTTGACCACGGCAAAGGCCCAGAACAGGCCGGCCTCGCCAAATTCGGTCATCATCGGCGACATGGCGACCGGCGCCATGGCGGAGCCCAGCGAGTTGATCAGCAGCAGGCCCTGAATCATCGGTACCAGCGCATCGGACGGTGCCCGGTCGGCGGCGTGGCTGACCGCCACCGGGTACAGCGTGAACACGCCGCCCCCCAGCAGGAAGAGCATGGCTGGCAGCAGGAACGAGTCCGACGGCAGGAACACCGTGACCAGTGACAGCACCACACACAGCGCGGCCAGGGCGATCAGCACATCCTGGCGGTCCTTGCGGTCGGACCAGCGCCCGACCGGGTATTGCAGCAGCATGGCGCCGAGGATCACCCAAGCCATCATGTTACCGACCTCACCCACCTCCAGGCCGATGCGTTGCAAATACAGCGGCAGCAGGGAATAGATCCCGGCAATGGCCACGCCCGAGCCGAAGCAGCCCACCAGGCCCGACGGTGCCACACCCAGCAGCTGGCGGGGTTTGAGCGGTTCGACCTGGTCCAGCAGGGGCGATACCCGCGGCAAGATCACGATGGGCAGCACCGAAAGTGAAGCCAGCACGCCAGCCAGCATGAAGGGGGCGGTGTCACCCAGCTGCGTGATTTCGCCAAGGCCGGCCTGGGCGATTACCCCGGCGCCGTAGAAGGCGATCATGTACAGCGCAAGCAGGCGGCCGCGGATCTTGGCGTCGCCGGCCAGCAGCAGCCAGCTTTCGATCACCAGGAACACGCCGACCGCTGCCCAGCCGTTGATCAGGCGCAGCACAGACCACCAGGTGACGTCGTAGAACAACCCTTGCAGCAGGATGGTCGCGGCTATCAGCGAAGCGAAGCTGGTGTAGGCGCGGATATGGCCGATGCGCAAGATCAGCCGGTCGTTGAAGATTGCACCCAGGGTCAGGCCGATGAAGTAGGTCGACGAGACAATACCGATGGTGGTGGCTGATTCACCGGCAGCGCCCAGGCGCAGGGTGGTCAGGGAAGACATGAAGCCGTTGCCCAGGGCAATGATGAACAACCCGAGCAGGGGCGCCAGCGCCATGGCCAGCAAACGCGGAGACATACGTACCTCTAGTTGGATGAGCGGAATGAGCGCCTTCTCGGACGCGCACACCGGCCCGACCCGGCAAGGGGCGAGTGGCTACACGGATGCGACCTGGGCAAGACTCAACCGCTGGGCCCTTTGGGAAATGGGCCGCGCGGGGAGGGTTGAGCCTATTTCACATGTGCGTTCATGTGTTCAGGCACGGACTCTGTCATTGCTGCCGGTTGCCACCGTTCAAGGCGACGGGCGAAAAGGAGGCGCGATTCTACGGGCTTGCGCAGTTTTGCCCAAGGGGCAGTGGTATGCGACGAGACGCCGCAGTCTGTGGGCGACATGAATGTGTCTGTGGCAGACAAGCCAGTGCTGCAGGGCAAACCCGGCAAGCCACTACCTGTCCCGCAGTTGCCATCCCTGATGGGTCAGCACCATGGCCCGGGTATCTTTGAGCGGCGCATCATGACTGGCCACAGCCTTGCCCAGTTCGGCAATGCTGGCTTTGACCTGTTCATCACCGGCCCATGCCGGTAGCCCGGTAATCGTGTAGGCATAGGTCACATTCGATGTCTTCTGTCCCGTGGCTTCGCTTGGCGCGCTGAACTGTTCGATCGCTGTTACCTGCGCCTTGCCAAAGCACAGGCCGTGGTCCGCCTTGTAATACTTGCGGCCTTCGTCGGTAAGCGCGTAGGCATAGTAGATGTCCGTACGTGCCGGTTGCCACAGCCGGGCAGGCACCTCGGTGCGCGAGATTTCCTTCTCACTGACCACGCCCACCCTGGCCAAGGCATGCAGCGCCTTGTTGGTGCCGTGCAGGTCGAAGTCCTGGGTCTTGGTGGGAAATGAGCTGATGACGAAGCAGTGCGGATACTGGGTGTCGAGGTAGGCCTGGGCGGCTTTCCTGAAACCGGCCTCGGGGGTGTCACTGCTGTCGGAGCAACCTGTCAGGGTTGCCAGCAGCGCCAGCGGCATGATCTTCCTGTACATGGTGAAACGTCCTTGAATGGCGAAGATAAAACCGATGGCTGAAGATTAGACCCACGGGTTAGAGCGGCGCAATCGTGGCAAGACGGCATCGCTATGGCTCACCTCGGGTATCGATACTGACGACCACCGACATGCCTGGGCGCAGTCGCCTGGCGTCGTCCTGGCCGGCATCCACAGTAATGCGCACTGGAATTCGCTGGGCAATCTTGACGAAGTTGCCGGTGGCATTGTCCGCCTGCAGCAGGGCGAACTCCGAGCCGGTGGCTGGCGATATCTGCTGTACATGCCCTTGCAACTTCAGGTGGTTCAGGGCATCCACGGTGAACGTCGCCGGCTGGCCGATGCGTACATTGGCCATCTGGGTTTCCTTCATGTTGGCGATGACCCACAAGGTGTCGGGTACCAGCGCCATCAGCTGCGCGCCAGAATTCACATAAGCCCCCAGGCGTGTGCCGATCTGCCCCAGCTGGCCGTCGCGCGGGGCGGTGACGCGGGTATTGTCGAGGTCGATGCGCGCCAGTTCCACGGCCGCCTTGGCATTCTCCACCGATGCTTCCAGCGCGGCCCGGTTGACCACCACCGTTTCACGGTCCTGGTGGGCGATTTCCAGCGCTGCCTTGGCCTGGGCCAGGCTGGCGACCGCTGCCGCTTCGCTGGCACGGGCCAGGTCCAGGTCGCGCCGCGACACCGAGCCGTCGTTGACCAGCGCCTGGTTGCGGCTCAGGTCGGCTTTGGCCTTGATCGCCTGGGCCATCGCATCGCCGATGGCCGCCTGGCGCTGGGCGATGGTGGCTTCGGCACTGTTGCGCTGCTGCAGGTTGTTGGCCAGTGCTGCCTGTTGTTGCTGCAGTTGGGCAATGGCCTGTGCCAGGCGCTGTTTGTAGATGCGGTCGTCCAGTTGCACCAGGAGGTCACCGGCCTTGACGAACTGGAAGTCGTGCACCGGCACGTCGACAATGTAGCCACTCAGTTGTGGGCCGATGATGGTCACCTGGCCGCGTACCAGCGCATTTTCGGTACTTTCGATGGCGCTGCCGAACGGTGGCAGGCGCCAGGCATACAGCACCAGCAGGATGCCGGCCAGGGCCACACAGGCGAAACTGATTGACGAGAGGATGCGTACCCGCCGCGAACGTACCGGGCTGGTAGGCTCGCTGGGTGGTGTGGCACCTTCCGGGGTTTCGGCGATGGCGGTGGTGGTCGTGGTGCGGGTGTCGTCGGTCATCGGTTGGGCGCGCCGGGGGTGGAGTCGGTGAGGGCGGCCTGGCGTTTTGTGTACCAGAGCCAGGTGCTACGGATGCAGATCCAGATCATTGTCAGGATAGCGATACCGCCAATCAGCACGAACACGTCGTTGTAGGCCATGATGTTCGCCTCGCGGGTGGCGGCGCTGGCCAGCAGGCGCATGCCGGCTTCGCTACGCAGGGCCGGGTCGGCGATGATGCCGCCGTAACCGCTGCCGCCGCTCTGCACACGCGCATTGACCAAGGGTTCGAGGTAGCTGAGGCGGTCCATCAGGTGACTGGAATGGAATTTTTCCCGCCAGGTCTGGAAGGTGCCCAGCAACGCCGCGCCAATCAGGCCACCGAGGTTGTTGCAGATGCCGAACAGTACCGAAAAGCTCACCAGGTTGCGTGGGTTGGCGCGCACATGGCTGATGCCCAAGGCCATCGACGGGCCGAGAAAGAAGGTGCTGCCAAAGGCCAGCAGAAACTGGCTGAAGTACATTTGTGCCGGGCGCGTGAGGTTGCTGGAGCTGCTGTCCATGAAGGCGCCGGCAGCCATGGCCAGCAACGAGACGAACAGCGGAATCACCAAGTGGTTGGGGTTGATGGTGAGAGCGCTGCTGGCCAGGCCTGCCAAGGCACCCAGCAGCATGATCCAGTACAGCGTGCGCATTTGCTCGCTGCCCATGTTCAGCGCCTGCAAAAAGCCGACTGCGCCCGTGGACTGTTCGGACGTGACCATGCGGATCAACACCACGCACAGCGCCAGGCGAATGACTGCACCGCTGCCCAGCCAATGGGTCATCAACAACGGGTTCTGCCGGTTGTGCTCGATGGCCAGGCCGCTGAAGAGCAGGCCGATCGAGGCCGCCAGCGCCACGCCGATCCACGGCGCCTCCAGCCACCAGTCGATGCGCCCCAGCGACAGCACGGCGCAAAGCAGGGCTGTGCCACTGGCGATCAGGGTGAAGGTGAGGAAGTCCAGGGGCTCGAAGGTCTTGAAACGGTCACCGGGTGGCAACTTGAGCATCAACACGCAACCCAGCGCGGCCAGCGCCAGGCCCAGCTCGAACAGGTACAGGCCACGCCATTCGGCGATTTGCAGCAGGTCTTCGGAAAAGATGCGTGCCAGCGGCAGTGCCAGCTGCGAGGCGCCCAGGCCCAGCACCATTGCCTTGAGCCGCCATTGCGCCGGGAACGCCTGGATCATGTAATACAGCCCCAGCGAGCTGAGCGCGGCACCGACCATGCCGTGGGCCGCGCGTACCGCGATGGCCGAGTTGAGGTCGTTGACCAGCAGGTGGGCGAAGGTGACCAGGGCGTACAGCACCAGGAACACCTCGGTGAAGGCACGCAGGCCGAATTGTTGGCGAAACTTCACCAGCAGCAGGTTGATGGACACGTTGGTCATGACGTAGGCGGCAGGCAGCCAGGCCATTTCTGCCGTGGTCGCGCCCAAGGCGCCTTGCAGGAACACCAGGTTGGCGGTGACCAACGCGTTGCCAAGGCCACCGGTGATTGCGACCAGCAGGCCGACCACACCGTAGGCCAGGCGCTTGGCTGGCGAATGCAGGGGCGTGGAGGGGGAGCCCGGCAGGCTGGGTTTTTCGTGGGGGAGCCACTGGCGTGGGGCGTACTTGTCCATGGGCAGACTGTACTTGAGCGGCGGTTGCTGCTGCTAGGTGCATGCCTTGGTTTTTGTGGTGGCATTGAGATCGTGTGCATGAACATCGCACCGGTCAGCAGCCGCAGGCCGTCCACCGGCTCACCGAACACATTCAGCTCCACCCCCACCCCCTTGTTGACCTGTTCGCCGTCCATGTTGAAGGTGTCCTGCTGCGAACGACACATGTTCGCAGGGCTTGATCACCAGGCCATACACCGGGGGAGTGATGGATTCGTCGTAAGGCGTGTTGCGCGCACCGGTGCCGGTCGCCCAGCTGTCGACGCTGATCGATTGCCGGCTTACGCCCACGGTCAGCGGTGCCCTACTGCAACTGCCCTAGCCAACCCTGCAGTCAGCCGTGGTGCTCGGTGTACAGCGTCTGGACCTGCAGGTTGAGGGTAGGTCGGCGGGCGGCATGGCAGGCGCGAGGTTCCGGGAGAGGGGTGCAATCAAGAATTGATCGCAATCTGTGGCCCTGCCTGGAACCTGGCAATGCGCGCTTTTACAAGGCCTCGGCCAAAAACGCCGCTGTGCGGCTTGCCGCACACCCAGCCACCACCTGCGGCGTGCCACTCACCACCACCTTGCCCCCGGCATCGCCGGCACCCGGCCCGATATCGATCACCCAGTCGCTTTGCGCTACCACACGCATGTCATGTTCGACCACCACCACGCTGTGCCCGCCGTCGACCAGGCGGTTCAGTTGCACCAGCAACCGATCGATGTCTTGCGGGTGCAAGCCGTTGGTGGGCTCGTCCAGCACATACAGCGTTGCCCCGCGGGCCGTGCGTTGCAGCTCGGTCGCCAGTTTGATCCGTTGCGCTTCACCACCGGACAGTTCGGTAGCCGGCTGGCCCAGGCGAAGGTAGCCCAGGCCGATGTCCTGCAACACTTGCAGGCAACGCCGCGCCGGTGGCTGTTCGGCAAAGACCTGCAGGGCCTGCTCGACAGTCAGCTGCAGCACTTGGGCAATGTTCATGCCTTGCCAGCTTACCGCCAGGGTTTCAGGGTTGTAGCGGGCGCCATGGCAGGTCGGGCAGGGGGCGTAGACACTGGGCATGAACAGCAGCTCAACGCTGACGAAGCCTTCGCCTTCACAATTGGCGCAGCGCCCCTTGGCAACGTTGAAGGAGAAGCGCCCTGCGTCGAAGCCCTGTGCCTTGGCCTGCTCAGTGGCCGCGAACAGCTTGCGCACGTGGTCGAACAGGCCGGTGTAGGTGGCCAGGTTGGAGCGAGGCGTTCGACCGATCGGCTTCTGGTCGACCTGTACCAGGCGCTTGATGCCGTCCAGCCCAGCGCTGACATGCCCACTGCCGGTCTGCTCAGGCGCGTCCTCCAGGTTTGGTTCTTCGGGCTCGCTGCGTTGCTCGGCATGGCCCAGGTGCGCACCGACCAGCTCCAACAGGGCCTGGCTGACCAGGCTGGACTTGCCCGAGCCGGAAATGCCCGTAACGGCGGTAAAGCAGCCCAGCGGGAAGGCGGCGCTGAGGTTGTTGAGGTTGTTGCGGGTAATGCCTTCAAGTGTGAGCCAGTCTCGGGCCTGGCGTGGCGTGTGTGTGGCCCGGGACTGGGCATTGAACAGGTAGGTGCGGGTGCATGATGGCTCGACCTCGGCCAGGCCTGCGGGCGGCCCGCTGTAGAGGATGGTGCCACCCTGCTCGCCGGCAGCCGGCCCTACATCCACCAGCCAGTCGGCGCGGCGCATGGTGTCCAGGTCGTGCTCCACCACGTACACCGAGTTGCCCGCGTGTTTCAGGCGTTGCAGGGCGTCGAACAACGCTTCGCTGTCGGCCGGGTGCAAGCCGGCCGAGGGCTCGTCGAGCACGTAGATCACACCGAACAGCTGTGAGTTGAGCTGGGTGGCCAGGCGCAAGCGTTGCAGCTCACCCGAGGACAAGGTGGGGGTGCTGCGTTCCAGGGCCAGGTAACCGAGGCCAAGGTCGAGCAGCGTGTCGATGCGCTCCAGCAACTCCTTGGCGATGCGCTGTGCCGCCAGGCGCTTTTCCAGGGTCAGGTCGTCTTGCGGGTGGGCCAGGTAGTCAGCTGCCGCCACTTTGCGGAACACCTCGGCCAACGCCTGCAGTGACAAGTGCGACAGTTCGGCGATATCCAGGCCGGCAAAGGTCACGCCCAGCGCCTCGCGCTTCAAGCGCTTACCCTGGCACAGCGGGCAAGGGCTGGGGCGCATGTACTGGGCCACGCGTTTACGCATCTGTGCGCTCTGCGAGTGCATGAAGGTATGCAGCACGTAACGCCGGGCACCCATGAACGTGCCTTGGTAACTAGGCTCCTGCTTGCGCTTGAGTGCGGCGCGGGTCTGCGCGGGCGTCAGGCCGGCATACACCGGCGCGGTAGGCGTTTCTTCGGTGAACAGGATCCAGTCGCGTTGCGCCTGGGGCAAGTCGCGCCAAGGGATATCGACGTCATAGCCCAGCGTTACCAGAATGTCGCGCTGGTTCTGCCCCTGCCAGGCCATCGGCCACGCGGCCACCGCGCGTTCGCGAATGGTCAGTGACGGGTCGGGGACCATGGTCGCTTCGGTCACCTCGAAGACCCGGCCCATGCCATGGCACTCCGGGCACGCGCCCTGGGGCGTGTTTGGCGAAAAGTCTTCGGCATACAGCATCGCTTGCCCGGCCGGGTAGTGGCCGGCGCGTGAGTAGAGCATGCGGATCGAGCTGGACAAGGTGGTCACGCTGCCCACCGAGGAACGCGCACTGGGTGTGCCACGTTGCTGCTGCAGGGCCACGGCTGGAGGCAGGCCTTCGATCGCATCTACGTCTGGCACGCCAACCTGGTCGATCAGGCGCCGGGCATAGGGCGCCACTGATTCGAAGTAGCGGCGCTGGGCTTCGGCGTACAACGTGGAGAAGGCCAGTGACGATTTGCCTGAGCCAGATACGCCGGTAAACACCACCAGCGCATCGCGGGGGATATCGACATCAATGTTCTTCAGGTTGTGCTCGCGGGCGCCCCGCACACGGACGAAGCCGTTTGGGGTGGTTGGGCGTGGGGGCATGACGCAGTCCTTGGCTGTTTCGGAACAGTGCGCCCAAGGTAACAGCTATTGCAGCCATCGTGTGTGGGTAATGTTTCCGCTCAGCAATTCTGCGAGTTATTGATTAAGGATGGTGGGGTTAGTGTGAAGGGGCAAGTAACAC
Source organism: Pseudomonas sp. FYR_2 (assembly GCF_043106425.1). NCBI lineage: Bacteria > Pseudomonadati > Pseudomonadota > Gammaproteobacteria > Pseudomonadales > Pseudomonadaceae > Pseudomonas > Pseudomonas sp. FYR_2. Next base: position 44,335 of record NZ_JBICMM010000045.1, on the reverse strand, counting down.
TAACAGGAACTGAAAAACATGCGAGCTTCATATTTATTGGCCATTGACCAACAGGCCTCCGTGCACACAAGTAATAACGTTCTGCTGCGGCCCTATACACCCTATGGCTATCAGGGGGGCAAGGGCTGCCCGTTGTTGGCCTTTGCCGGAGAGGCTGGCGCGCTTCTGCCGCAGGGTTATTTACTTGGCAACGGCAAGCGTGCCTATCAAACCGGGACAATGCGTTTTCACAGCCCGGATGTATTCAGCCCGTTTGGTCGTGGTGGGCTTAATGCCTATGCCTACTGTACGGGGGACCCGGTTAACAAGGTCGACCGTGATGGTCATTCGCCCACACGGGTAGTCGGGCAAGCAACAGGACTTGTCTGGGGAACGGTGGGTATGTTGTCTTCACTGAACAAGGCATCCAAAGCAATCGTCAAACGTTCAATTGCCAAGGCCAACGGAACGCCAATACCGAAGGAGTTCAACAATTCAAGCCGTACCAATAATGCAATGATATTTGTCGGCGGCCTGGCGGGTACCGTCGTCAAGGCACCCAGTGCAGTGTTTTCTTTTTCAGCGCCCTTTGAGTCAGTGGGGGCTGAACTGATGACCGGGGCCGGAATAGCCGCAAGCTCTCTCGCAGGAGTGGGCAAGCTGAGGCAGCTGTTCAACGATGTCAGATCGACTTATCAGGAAGCCAGATCGAACAGATTGCCACTGGGCAAGTTGGTATTGGAGTCCATCAAGGAAGCCACCGGCTGGAACCGATTACGTGGCCAGGAATCGGCCGTCCTCGAACCCTTGCCTGAACAAGTATTATTAGTTCGCTTCCCCGCCATGAAGTAGTGCTTGCCGTTGCAAGCAATGGCAGCCCTGATCGGCGCTTTCGGTTCCACGCTGTGAAACCAGATTTGATTGTGCTTCATCGCTCCTCGCGCTTATCTGTTCGCAAGCACGACCTGCCTCTGCCGTCGTGACCTCAAGGCGAACAACAAGAACGGGAAACCACCCGCGCGAGGAGACTCTACATGTCCCGACATCAGCACATCCTGGCCTGGCTTGACGATGTGGCAAGCGAGCTGCACGCGATCCGTCACGATATCCACGCTCACCCGGAACTGGGTTTTGAAGAAAACCGCACGTCGGCGCTGGTCGCCCGGTTGCTTGATGCGTGGGGCTATGAGGTGCACACCGGCATCGGCAAGACTGGCGTGGTCGGCGTGCTACGCAATGGCAGCAGCCCACGCCGTCTGGGCCTGCGCGCCGACATGGACGCGCTGCCCATCCACGAGGCCACGGGTGCGACGTACAGCAGCCAGCACCAGGGTTGCATGCACGCCTGCGGCCATGACGGTCACACCACCATGCTGCTCGGCGCCGCGCGCTACCTGGCGGCGACCCGGCAGTTCGACGGCACGCTGACGCTGATCTTCCAGCCGGCCGAGGAGGGCCAGGGCGGCGCCGAGGCGATGCTGGCCGACGGCTTGCTGGAGCACTTCCCTTGCGATGCACTGTTCGGCATGCACAACATGCCGGGCCTGCCAGCCGGGCACCTGGGCTTTCGCGAGGGCCCGATGATGGCCTCGCAAGACTTGCTGACGGTGACCCTCGACGGGGTTGGCGGCCATGGCTCGATGCCACACCTGACCGTCGATCCGCTGGTGGCGGCAGCCAGTGTGGTGATGGCGCTGCAAACCGTGGTGGCGCGCAATATCGATGCGCAGGAAGCGGCTGTTGTCACGGTGGGTGCCCTGCAGGCCGGTGAAGCGGCCAACGTGATCCCGCAGCAGGCCCTGCTGCGGCTTAGCCTGCGCGCGCTGAACGCCGAGGTGCGGGCACAGACCCTGGAACGGGTGCGGGCGATCATTGTCAGCCAGGCCGAAAGCTTTGGCTGCAGTGCCAGCATCGAACACCGTCCGGCTTACCCGGTGCTGGTCAACCATGGCGCAGAGAACGCCTTCGCCACGCAGGTCGGGGTGGAACTGCTGGGTGCCGAGGCGGTGGATGCCAACACCCGCAAGCTGATGGGCAGCGAAGACTTCGCCTGGATGCTGCAACGTTGCCCGGGCGCTTACCTGTTCATCGGCAATGGGGTATCGCGGCCGATGGTGCACAACCCGGCCTACGACTTCAACGACGACATCCTGCTGACCGGCGCCGCCTACTGGGGCGCGCTGGCAGAGCGCTGGCTCGCGCCCGCCTGACCTTCCCATTTACGACTGCCGCTGGAACCCGGGTGCGACCGCGCCCGGGTGATCACCCAATCATTGTGTGGAGTGTTCCCCTATGCAGACTTCGAGCACTGGCGTGTCGCGTACCCGGCAGGTGGTCGCTGCCGTTATCGGCAATGCCCTGGAGTGGTATGACTTTATCGTGTATGGCTTTCTGGCCAGCATCATTGCCCGGCAGTTTTTCCCGTCCGACGATGAGTACGCCTCGCTGCTGATGGCCCTGGCTACCTTCGGCGTCGGCTTTTTCATGCGCCCGGTGGGTGGCGTGTTGCTGGGCATGTATTCCGATCGCAAGGGCCGGAAGGCGGCCATGCAGATGATCATCCGGCTGATGACCGTGTCGATCGCCATGATCGCTTTTGCCCCCGATTACCTGGCCATAGGCATGGCCGCACCGATGCTGATCGTGGTGGCCCGCATGCTGCAGGGCTTTGCTACCGGTGGCGAATACGCCAGCGCGACAGCGTTTCTGGTAGAAAGCGCGCCGGCCCACCGCAAGGGGCTGTATGGCTCGTGGCAACTGGTGGGGCAATGCCTGGCGGTGTTTTCCGGGGCGGCGATGGTCGCCCTGGTGACGCACCTGTGTTCGCCTGAGGCACTGGACAGCTGGGGTTGGCGCATTCCGTTCGTGCTCGGCCTGCTGATCGGCCCGGTGGGGCTGTGGATTCGCAAGCACATGGAAGAGCCCGAAGAGTTCGTCGAAGCGCGCCGCCAGGCCAAGGGCCAGTCGCCCAGCCTGTGGCAGGTGTTGCGTGAGCACCGGCGCAGCCTGCTGGTGTCGATGGGCCTGGCCTGTGGCGCGACGGTGTCGTTCTACGTGGTGCTGGTGAACATGCCGACCTTCGCCCACAAGAACCTCGGGCTGCCGCTGGACCAGGTGCTGCTGGTGCAGATTCTGGCCGTGGGGCTGATGACCGTGGTGATTCCGTTGTCTGGCGCGCTGTCTGACCGGCTGGGGAGGCGCCCGGTGTTGATGGCCTTCACGCTGGCGTTCTTCGTGATGGTCTACCCACTTTATGTGTGGGTGGCCGCCGCGCCGTCCGTGGAGCGCCTGCTGATCATGCAACTGCTGCTGTGCACCGCCATCGGCGGCTTCTTCGGCCCGGCACCCACTGCATTGGCCGAGCAGTTCCCGGTTGAGGTGCGCTCCACCGGTGTGTCGGTGGCCTATAACGTGGCTGTGATGGTGTTCGGCGGCTTTGCCCCGTTGATCGTGACCTGGCTGAGCAAGGTGCTCGGCACCCCGGTGGCGCCTTCGTTTTATGTGCTGTTCGCCTGCCTGCTGACGCTGCTGGGTACCTACTGCCTGAAAGAAGCACCTCGGTTGGCCAAGCCTGCCGCCTTCAACCTTGGAGTAAAACCGTGAAGCCGCTAGCCATCGACCCCATCGTAGCCCTCGATGCCGAGGCATTGTCCCAGGCCATCCATGCCCGCCAGGTGTCGTGTCGGGACGTGATGCAGGCCTACCTGCTGCACATCGAACGCTGCAACCCTGTAGTCAATGCGCTGGTGTCACTGCGCCCGGCCGAAGCGCTGCTGGCCGAGGCCGATGAGCGTGACCGTGAACTGGTCCGTGGCCATTCGCGGGGCTGGATGCATGGCATGCCGCAGGCGATCAAGGACCTGGCAGCCACTGCCGGGCTGCGCACCACCCTTGGCTCCCCCTTGTTTGCCGAACAGGTCCCTGAGCAGGACGCGATCAGTGTTGCGCGGGTGCGGGCGAGCGGGGCGCTGATCGTGGGCAAGAGCAACGTGCCCGAGTTCGGCCTCGGCTCGCAAACCTACAACACCCTGTTCGGTACCACCACCAATGCCTACGACCCGCAGCGTGTGGCCGGTGGCAGCAGTGGCGGGGCGGCAGCGGCGCTGGCCATGCGCCTGCTGCCGGTCGCCGACGGGAGCGACATGATGGGCTCGCTGCGCAACCCGGCGGCGTTCAACAATGTGTTCGGCCTGCGCCCCTCACAGGGCCGAGTGCCCCATGGGCCGGCGCCCGAACTGTTCGTGCAGCAGCTGGCCACCGAGGGGCCCATGGGCCGTAGCGTGGTTGACGTGGCGCGGTTGCTGTCGATACAGGCTGGCGTTGACGCACGGGCACCGCTGTCGCTGAGTGAAGGTCGGCGTGACTTTGCTGCTGGTTTGCAGCGTGATTTCCGGGGCGTGCGGGTCGGCTGGCTGGGTGATTACAACGGCTACCTGCCCATGGATGACGGGGTGATGAGCCTGTGCGAGTCGGCGCTGGCCGATTTTGCCGAACTGGGCTGCCGGGTGGAGGCTTGCCAGCCGGCATTCGACCCCGCGCGGTTGTGGCAATGCTGGCTGACCCATCGCCACTTCCTGGTGCACGGCAACCTCGGGGCGGCCTATGCCGACCCGGTCAAGCGCGCACGGCTCAAGCCTGAGGCACAGTGGGAAGTGGAAGGGGGCTTGCAACTGAGTGCGGCAGCGCTGTACCAGGCTTCGCTGGACCGTAGCGACTGGTACCGTGCGTTGGCCCATCTGTTCGAACGTTACGATTTCCTGCTGTTGCCATCGGCCCAGGTGTTCCCTTTCGATGCACGCCAGCCATGGCCAACGGTGGTTGGGGGGCGGGCGATGGACACCTACCACCGCTGGATGGAGGTGGTGATCGGGCCGACCCTGGCCGGCTTGCCGAGCATCAGCGTACCGGTCGGGTTCAGTGCGGCCGGGTTGCCCATGGGCCTGCAAATCATAGGCCCGGCCCAGGCTGACCATGCCGTGTTGCAGTTGGCGTATGCCCATGAACAGCTCACCCGGTGGGTGGAGCGTTGCCCACCCCAGTGCCTGCAGGTTTGATGAAAGCAGCGAGCAGGCGCGGATCTTGCTGGCTATGCTGACCATCCCCCAACAAGGAGGTCAAACCCATGGGCATCACGGCAGACAGTGGCGGCGTGCGTTCCGTGGAACGGGCGTTGGCCATTGTCGACCTGTTGGGCGAACACCAGGCACTGGGCCTGGAGGAACTGCATTACCTGACGGCGCTGCCCAAGGCCACGGTATCGCGCATGCTTGCCACCTTGCAGGAGCAAGGCTGGGTGTACCGTGGCCTGAGCGACCGGCGCTACCGGCTGTGCGCGCGGCGCCTGTTCGGCGACCGCCAGTTGCGTTTCAAGCGGCGCCTGGTGGAGAGCGCTGCGCCCATGCTGCTGGAGCTGAGCGAACGCACCGGGCTGGTAGCGGACCTGTCGTGCTTCGACGGCGAACGGCTGGAGGTGATGGAAAGTGCCATCCCCCAAGTATTGCGCAAGCGTTATCCGCACACCTGCCAGATTGTTGGGCACCATGCCAGCCTGTTCCATTCGGCGATGGGACGGGCCTGTCTGGGTGAGCTGGCGGAGGACGAAGTGCAGCGCCTGGCGATCCACGAGCAGCTGGGTGATGACACAGTGCTGCGCAATATCGAGGAAGACGCACACAAGGGCTTTGGCCAGCGGACCGAAGGGCACTGGGAGTATCCGGTGCGGTTGCCGTTCCTGATTCGCGCCATCGCCTTGCCGGTGCGTGCCGAAGGGCGCCTGGCCGGGAGCATTGCCTTACACTGGCCACTGGACCAGGCGCCGGTCGAGCGGGTGTTGAACCTGCACCTGAACAGCCTGGCGACTACCGTGGGCGAGGTGCAGCGGGCATTGTCGGTTTGAGGTTTCGGCGTTGGCACCGTGGCAGCAAGGTCGGCATGGCGCACACTGGCTTACCGCTCCAGGCTGTACATCCGGCACTCCGCCAGCAACGCCAGCAGGTTCGGCTCCCGCTCCCGGGCTTTCAGAAACACCACACCGATATGCTGCTGCAAGCGATATTGCGGCTTCAAGGCAATCAACCGGACGCGGTTCTCGTATACCGCGGCGATGCGCCCGGGCAGCAGGGCAAAGCCCACCCCCGAGCTGACCATGCTCAGCAATGTGAAGATATCGTTCACCTGCATGGCCACCTTCGGTTCAAAGCCGGCCTGCTGGAACACCCGTGCACCATCGCGGTGGGTGGCGAAGCCCTGGGTCAGGGTAATGAACGTGGAGTCGGCCAGGTCTGCCAGGTCCACCTCGGCTTGCTCGGCGAAAGGCGAGTCGGTGGGGACCGCGAGGAAGATATCGTCGGAGAACAGCGGCAACTGCTCGCAGGCCGGGTCGCTGACGCTTTCATCAAGGGAGACCAGAATGGCCTCCAGTTCGTGGTTCTTCAGGCGCTGCAGCAAGTCGATGTTGGAGCCCAGGGTGAGGTCGATGTTCAGTTCGCTGCGGCGCAGTTTCAGGCCCATGACCAGCTTGGGCACGGTCTTCACGGTTAGCGAGTAGAGCGCGCCCAGGCGGAAGCGCTCAGCATAGAAGCCGGCGGCCTCACGGGTCTGGCGCACCATCTGCTCAGCGTCCTGGATCAGCTGCCGGGCCTTCTTTTCCAGCACGTAAGCACTTTCCAGCGGGATCAGCTGGCGGCCTTCGTGCTTGAACAACGGGCAGCGCAGGGCGCTTTCCAGTGAGTGGATGGCGCGATGCACACTGACCGCACTGGTGGACAGCTCAGCCGCGGCGCGGCCGAGGTTGCCGGTGCGCATGAAGGCGAGGAAGGTTTCCAGCTTTTTGAGGGTGAGTTCTTCGTCGATCAGCATGGGCGGCCTTGGGCGGTCATTGCATGGATTCGATCAATGCCCACAACGCCGGGTCATCGAAGTCATTCACAACCAGCCTGGCCCCCGCCGCCAGCAACCGCTCCGGCGTTTGCGTCGTGGCCACGCCTACGGTGAAGATGCCTGCGCCACTGGCCGCGGCCACGCCTGGTAATGAATCCTCGAAGGCCAGCGCTTGCGCGGCTTCGGCGCCCAGCCGCTGCAACCCGGTGAGGTAGGGCAGCGGGTCTGGCTTGGGCCGCGCCAGTTCCTCGGCCACCAGCACATGCGCGAAGCGCTGGCCAAGGCCCATAGCATTCAACATGTGTTCGGCATTCAGCCGGGGTGCGTTGGTGACCACGCACATGCCGATGCTGCGCGCCTGGGCATGTGCCAGCAAGCGCAGCAGGCCCGGCATGGGTTCAAGGGAAGGCGATATGTCGCGGAACAGCGCTTCCTTGCGGTCGGCCAGCGCCTTGCACTGTTCGGCGCTGGCGTCGCTGAACAGCTCGGCGAACAGCTCGCCGTTGGCGCGGCCGCTGACCTGGGCATCGAACTGCGCCTGGCTAAGCTCGCGGCCATCGTGCTCACGCAGCAGCTGGCGAAAGGCTTGCAGGTGCAGGGTATCGGTGTCGGTGAGGGTTCCGTCGAGGTCGAACAGCAGAGCGGTCAGCATGAGATATCCAGGTCAAAAAACACAAGCCAGGGGATCATAACCAAAGCTGGCGACAAAGGGGGCTGTTCAGCGTGCCCTGAAAAGAGTACAAATGTGCTCCATGGACAATCTAACCCCCAAACGCCGCGCCATTTTCGAATTCATTCGTGAGCGCATTGCCAACCATGGCCAGCCGCCAAGCCTGGCCGATATCGCCACGCGCTTCGGTTTTGCCTCGCGCAGCGTCGCGCGCAAGCACATCACTGCCCTGTGCCAGGCCGGCTACATCGATGTCACTCCGAACCAGGCGCGGGGCATCCGCCTGGCTGAACCGTTGCGCCGGCCAGAAATCCTCGAAGTACCGGTGCTGGGCCAGGTAGCGGCAGGTGCCCCCATAGGCCCGGATCTGGGCATTCACGAACAATTGCTGCTCGACCCCAGTCTGTTCCGCCGTACACCGGATTACCTGCTGAAGGTGCGTGGCGACTCGATGATCGACGATGGCATTTTCGACGGTGATCTGGTCGGCATTCTTCAGCAGGCCGACGCCCGCGATGGCCAGATCGTGGTTGCGCGCCTGGACGGTGAAGTCACCATCAAGCGCCTGCAACGCAAAGGCAGCCATTACCGGCTGTTGCCGCGCAACCCGGCCTACGCGCCTATCGATGTGAAGCCTGAACAGGCGTTTTTCATCGAAGGCGTGTTCTGCGGCTTGCTGAGGCGTGACTGATGGGCGCGGTGGTCGACCTCGACAGGCTGCTCGACCAGCGCCGGGTATGGCGCGGGCGGCAGGCCCAGGCGCGGCCACTCGGGTTGCAGCCCACCGGCCATACGGCCCTTGACGAGCGCTTGCCGGAAGGTGGCTGGCCAGCGGCCGCACTGAGCGAGCTGTTGCTGGCCAGCCCCGGTTGTGGCGAATTGCAGTTGCTGTGGCCAACCCTGGCCCGGCTAAGCGCTGACGCCAGCCGCGTGGTGCTGGTGGCACCGCCGTTCATCCCGTATGCACCGGCCTGGCAGGCGGCGGGAGTGGACCTGCGCTGGCTGGTACAGGTGGATGCCGAACCCACCGATGCCCTGTGGGCCGCCGAACAGTGCCTGCGCTCGGGCAGTTGTGCGGCAGTGCTATGCTGGCCGGAACGTGCCGATGACCGCGCCCTGAGGCGCTTGCAGGTGGCCGCTGAAACCGGCCAGGCACTGGCATTCGCCTGCAGGCCGCAGCAGGCGGCGCACAACCCTTCACCTGCAGCACTGCGCATTGCCGTTGACACGCGCCCGTCGCAATGGCGTGTGCTGAAGAGCCGTGGCGGCATGCCGCCAGCGCTGCCCATCGCCTGCCCGGGCCGGGGCTGATGCACCATGCTCTGGGCCTGCATCCTGCTGCCGCAGCTGGCGCTGGACACCGTCCTGCGTGAGCGTGACGACCCTGATACGCCTCTGGTGCTTGTTGGTGGGCCTACCCAGCGCCGTGTGGTGCAGGCGGTCAACCCGGCGGCCGCTGCACTTGGCTTGCGGGCCGGGCAAACCCTGACCGCAGCGCGTGCCCTGGCGGATGGCTTCACCTGTGTCGAAAGCGACCCCAAGCGCATCGAGCAGGTGCAGCAGTTGCTGGCGGCCTGGGCCTACCGTTTCAGTGCCCAGGTCAGCGTGCATTACCCTCGGGCGCTGTTGTTGGAAGTAGGCTCCAGCCTGCAACTGTTCGGCCCGTGGCCCTTGTTCGAGGCGCGTCTGCGCCAGGAACTGGCAGACCTGGGCTTGCGCCAACGCATCGTCCTGGCCAGCAACCCGGTGGCGGCACGTATGCTCGCCAATGGCCACGACGGTTTGGCGGTGAGCGATGCCGATGCAACTCGCGCAGCGTTGCTGGCCATGCCCATCACGCGAATCGGCTTGCCGGCAGAGGCTGCCGAAGCCTTTGCCCGCATGGGCTTGCGTCAACTGGGCCAGGTACTGGCCTTGCCGCGCGATACCTTGGCCAGGCGCTTTGCGGCCCAGGTTCAGCTGCACCTCGATCAGTTGCTCGGCCTGCGCAACCTGGGGCTGGACTTCTACCAGCCACCGGACCGTTTCGAAACCCGGCTGGAGCTGAATTTCGACGTTGAATCACACCAAGCGCTGCTGTTCCCGCTGCGGCGCATGCTCAACGACCTGGCTGCATTTCTCGCCGGGCGCGACTGTGGCGTGCAGCGCTTTTGCCTGCATCTGGAGCATGCCGAAGGGCCGGATACCTTGCTCAAAGTGGGCCTGCTGGCGGCTGAGCGCGATGCTGCGATGCTGTTCGAACTGGCCCGTGGGCGCCTGGAGCCGCTGCGTATACCGGCAGCGGTGCGCAACCTGCGGTTGGTCGCCGAAGACCTGCCGCCCTTCGTGCCGCAGCATCAGCCGTTGTTCGACCCACGCGCACAACAGGCCCAACCCTGGGAGCAATTGCGCGAGCGGCTGCGCGCCCGCCTGGGGGATGAGGCCGTCAAGGGGGTGCGTGCAGCGGCAGATCACCGCCCTGAATGCGCCTGGCAACTGGCAGAGCAGGGCGCAAAAGGCAACATGCCGGTTGCCCCGGGCAGCCGCCCAGGTTGGCTACTGCCTGCACCGATGGCGCTGGATGATGCCGGCTATCGGTTGCAGGGCCATGCCGAACGCATCGAATCGGGCTGGTGGGATGGCGGCGATGTGCGCCGCGACTACTACCGCATCGAAACCCGTGAGGGCCTGCGTGGCTGGGCCTACCGCGACCTGGGCCAGGCCGGCCCGCTGTGGTTGCAGGGCTGGTTTGCATGAGCATGTCGGGATATGCCGAGCTGCATTGCTTGTCCAACTTCAGCTTCCAACGCGGTGCTTCGAGTGCCGAGGAGCTGTTCCGCCGCGCAGCTGAACAGGGTTATCAGGCGTTGGCGATCACGGACGAATGTACCCTGGCCGGTATCGTGCGCGCCTGGCAGGCCGCCAAGGCGCATGGGTTGCGGCTGATCGTCGGCAGCGAGGTGCAGTTGCACGACGGCCCCAAGCTGGTGCTGCTGGTCGAAAACCTGGCCGGCTACCAGAACCTGTGCGCACTGATCACCCGTGCCCGTCGGCGGGCAGAAAAGGGCGAATACCAGCTTTTTCGTGACGACCTGCAGCTGCACGGTCAGGGTCTGCTGGCCTTGTGGGTGGCCGATGACAGTGACAATACGGCCACCGGCGAGTGGCTGCGAAGTGTGTTCGATGAGCGCCTGTGGCTGGCGGTGCACCTGCACCGGGGCCACGACGATGCCATGCGCCTGCAACGCCTACGGGCACTGGCGGCCGATGTGGGGATCCGCGCCGTGGCCTGTGGTGACGTGCACATGCACGTGCGCGGCCGCCGTGCCTTGCAGGACTGCATGGCTGCCATCCGCCAGCATTGCCAGGTGTCCGAAGCCGGGCGCTTTCTGTTTGCCAATGGCGAGCGCCACTTGCGTAGCCTGGCGCAACTGGCCGAGCTGTACCCGTTCGACCTGTTGGCCGAAACCCTGGCCATTGCCCAGCGCTGCAAATTCGACCTCCGCGAGTTGAAGTACCAATACCCGCGCGAACTGGTGCCCCAGGGCCACACCCCGGCAAGCTGGTTGCACGCGCTGTGCGAGCAGGGCCTGCGGTTGCGCTGGCCGCAGGGGCCCAGTGACAAGGTGCGTGATGTGCTGGCCAAGGAACTGGCGCTGATTGAAGCACTGGGTTACGAGAGCTACTTCCTGACCGTGCACGACATCGTCGCCTTCGCCCGCAGCCAGCGCATCTTGTGCCAAGGGCGTGGCTCTGCTGCCAACTCGGTGGTGTGTTTCGTGCTGGGCATTACCGAGCTCGACCCCATGGAGCACCACCTGTTGTTCGAGCGTTTCCTGTCGCGCGAGCGCAACGAGCCACCCGATATCGACGTGGACTTCGAGCACGACCGGCGCGAAGAAGTGATTCAGTATGTGTTCCGCCGCTATGGCCGGCACCGTGCCGCGCTGACTGCGGTGGTCAACACTTACCATGCAGCGGGTGCGGTGCGGGATGTGGCGCGGGTGTTGGGTTTGCCAATGGATCAGGTGGATGCCCTGGCCAAATGCTGTGGCCGCTGGAGCGACCGCATACCCGACGACCAGCGACTGGCAGAAGCCGGCTTCGAGGCCGGCAGCCCGTCGTTGCGCCGGGTGCTGGTGCTGGCGGGTGAGCTTATCGGCTTCCCTCGGCACCTTTCGCAGCACCCGGGTGGTTTCGTTATTTCCCAGCAGCCGCTCGACCAGCTGGTGCCGGTGGAGAATGCAGCAATGGCGGAGCGCACGGTGATCCAGTGGGACAAGGACGACCTGGACATGGTCGGTTTGCTCAAGGTCGACGTGCTGGCGCTGGGTATGCTCAGTGCCTTGCGCCGTTGCTTCGACCTGCTGCAACGCCACCGTGGCCGCCAGCTGACCCTGGCGACCATCCCCAGCGAATGCCCGGCCACTTACGCGATGATCAGCCGCGCCGAGACCATGGGGGTGTTCCAGATCGAGTCGCGTGCGCAGATGGCCATGCTGCCTCGGCTGCGACCCCGAACGTTCTATGACCTGGTCATCGAAGTGGCCATTGTCCGCCCGGGGCCGATTCAGGGTGACATGGTGCACCCCTACTTGCGCCGGCGCCTGAAGCAGGAGCCGGTGACCTACCCGTCGCCGAAGCTCAAGGCAGTCTTCGCACGGACCTTGGGCGTGCCATTGTTTCAGGAACAGGTGATGGAACTGGCCATGGTCGCAGCCGACTACACGCCGGGCGAGGCCGACCAGCTACGTCGCAGCATGGCGGCCTGGAAACGCCACGGTGGCCTGGAGCCGCACCGCGAGCGGCTGTTGCAAGGCATGCTGCGAAATGGTTACGAACTGGCGTTCGCCGAGCGTATCTTCGAGCAGATCAAGGGCTTTGGCAGCTATGGTTTCCCGGAGTCGCACGCGGCCAGTTTTGCCTTGCTGTGTTATGCCAGCAGCTGGCTGAAGTGCCATGAGCCGGCAATCTTCACCTGCGCGCTGGTCAACAGCTGGCCCATGGGCTTCTACAGCCCGGACCAGTTGCTGCAGGAGGCGCGCCGCCAAGGTATCGAGGTGCGGCCCGTCGACGTATGCCACAGCGACTGGGACTGTACCCTCGAACCTGATGCTCAAGGTGTGTTGGCCATTCGCATGGGCTTGCGGCTGGTGCGTGGCCTGGCCGAAGCCGATGCCAGGCGCGTGCAGCAGGCGAGGGCGCAACGGCCGTGGCGCGACGTCGAAGACCTTTGCTTGCGTGCTGGCCTCGACCAACGCGCCCGTGCCCGTCTGGCTGATGGCGGGGCATTGCGTACCTTGGCCAGCGACCGCCATCAGGCACGCTGGCAGGTGGCGGCGGTGCAGCCGCAGTTGCCCTTGTTCGCAGAGGTGGAAGCAGTGCCTGAAGCCGCAGTTGATTTGCCTGTGCCAAGCGTGGGTGAGGACCTGATGGCCGATTACCAGACCTTGGGCACTACGCTCGGCCCGCATCCGCTGGCCTTGTTACGTTCACGCCTGAGGGCGTTGGGGTGTCGCAGTTCGAGTGAGCTGCAAGGTGTCGCGCATGGCGACAACATTGCGGTGGCCGGGCTGGTAGTGGGCCGCCAGCGGCCGCAAACTGCCAGTGGGGTCACCTTCGTCACACTGGAGGATGAGCACGGGATGGTCAACGTGGTCGTGTGGCGGGAGCTTGCCGAGCGGCAACGGCGGGCGCTGGTGGGGTCGCAGCTACTGAAGGTCAGTGGGCGGCTGGAGCAGGAGGAGGGGGTGAGGCACCTGATTGCGCGGCGGCTGGAGGATGTTAGCCCACTGTTGCAGGGGCTGGATGTGCGCAGCCGCGACTTCCATTAAGTGATTGGGGCTGCAACGCAGCCCCAAGATGTTCAAGGCTGGGTGCTTACACCATCGCCAACCGCTGCTTGCGCGTCGGTGCCGGGAACGCCCGGTCGATCGCTCGCAGGTCTTCACTGTTCAAGGTCAATAACCCCGCAGCAGCATTCAGCCGCACATGCTCAGGTGTCACGGCTTTGGGGATGGCGATCACCCCGTCGTTGCGGGTCACCCAGGCCAGGCTGACCTGGGCCGGTGTAGCACCATGGCGCTCGGCGATTTCTGCCAGCACGGGGTGCTGCAACAAGCGCCCGGCCTGAGCCAGCGGGCAGTAGGCCATGGTCGGCAGCGCACGTTTTTCGCACCACGGCAGCAGGTCGAACTCGATGCCACGCTGAGCCGGGTTGTACAGCACCTGGTTGGTGGCACAGTCAGGATTGTGCAGTTCGCGCAGGTCGTCTACGTCGAAATTGGACACGCCCCAGCGCTTGATCTTGCCTTGCTCGCGCAATCGCTCGAAGGCATCGACCGTTTCTTCCAGCGGGTGCTGGCCACGCCAGTGCAGCAGGTACAGGTCAATGCAGTCAGTCCCCAAGCGTGTGAGGCTGCGCTCACAGGCAGCTGCCATGCCGCGAGCACTCGCATTGTGCGGGTACACCTTGCTGACCAGAAATACCTGGTCGCGCCGCCCGGCAATCGCCTGGCCAACCACGGATTCTGCCCCGCCTTCAGCATACATCTCGGCGGTGTCGATCAGGGTCAGGCCCAGCTCGATGCCCTGTTGCAGGGCCGCGACCTCGGCAGCCTTGCGGCCAGGGTCTTCCCCCATGTACCAGGTACCTTGGCCAATGGCCGGAACGCTCGAGCCTGCCAGTTTCACGTAACGCATGTCACCTCCGGGATCCGGGTATTGGAATACAGAACCTCAAGCAGCGCCTGCGCTGCGGTGGAAAGCTTGTGTTCGCTAAGGGCAATCACGCCGATGCGCCGCTCGACCGTGGGCTCCACCAAAGTTACGCAACGGGCGCCCAGCTCTTGCATCTGGTTGATGCACAGCGCCGGTACGGCACTGACCCCCAGGCCGCTGGCGACCATGCGGCCGATGGTCGCCAACTGGTGGCTTTCGAAGGCCACGGCCAGTTTGCCGTGCTGGGGTGCCACATTCTGCTCCATCAGCAGGCGCACTGCCGAAGGGCGTTGCAGGGCGACGAAGTCTTCGGCCATCAGCTGTGCCCAGCTCACCTCGGGCAGCAGTGCCAGGGGCGAGTCGGCAGGCACCACCGCGACGAAACGGTCCATGTACAACGGGTGGAAGTCCAGCCCGTCGATGTTGTCCGGCTCGAAGCCGATGCCCAGTTCGACGCGGCGATGGCGCACCAGTTCCTGCACCTGTTCATTGATCACGTCATGCACGGTGACGTTGACCTTGGGGTAGCGTTGACGAAACACCTTGAGCGAGTGGGGCAGCAGGTTGCCGGCGAACGCCGGCATGGCTGCCACCGCCACGCGGCCCAGTTGCAAGGTAAAGCGCTGGCGCAGCATCTCCTCGGTGTCGTCCCAATCGGCCAGAAGCCGCCGTGCCAGTGGCAGCAGCACTTCGCCTTCGGCGGTCAGGCTGACGCTGCGCGTGGTGCGGCTGAGCAGGGCACCGCCGAGGTTTTCTTCCAGCGCCTTGATGGTCAGGCTGAGGGCGGGCTGTGAGACATGCAGGTGCTCTCCGGCCTGGGCAAAGCTTTGGTACTTGGCCACGGCGACAAAAGCACGCAGTTGCTTGACGTTCATGACGGGCCTATTTTTGTTTTGTAAAAGTTATCAATCGATGACGAAAACAAAATTAACAAATCAGTCGCTTGCGGTGAAGATGTCTGCACACGCTCACCGACAGCTTCGTCGGTTCAACAACTACAAAAGGCGGATCAGCATGGCCGGACTGGACAAGCGCGTTGCAACCTATGAACAGGCCCTTGAAGGCCTGACCGACAACATGACGGTACTGGCCGGTGGTTTCGGCCTGTGCGGCATCCCGGAAAACCTCATTGGCGAAATCAAGCGGCGCGGCGTCAAGGGCCTGACCGTGGTCTCCAACAACTGCGGCGTCGACGGCTTTGGCCTGGGTGTGCTGCTGGAAGACCGGCAGATCCGCAAGATGATCGCTTCCTACGTGGGCGAAAACGCCGAGTTCGAACGCCAGCTGCTCAGCGGCGAGCTGGAGGTGGAGCTGACTCCGCAGGGCACCCTCGCCGAGAAAATGCGCGCAGGAGGTGCCGGTATTCCGGCGTTCTACACCGCCACCGGCTACGGCACCCCGGTTGCCGACGGCAAGGAAGTGCGCGAGTTCAAGGGCCGCAAGTACATCCTAGAAGCGTCCATTACAGGCGACTTCGCCATCGTCAAGGGCTGGAAGGCTGACCACTACGGCAACGTGGTGTACCGCAACACGGCGCAAAACTTCAACCCGCTGGCGGCCACCGCCGGCAAGATCACCGTGGTCGAAGTGGAAGAAATCGTCGAGCCAGGCGTGCTGTTGCCCAGCGAGATCCACACCCCAGGCATCTATGTGGACCGCGTTATCGTCGGCACCTTCGAAAAGCGTATCGAAAAGCGCACCGTCAAGGCCTGAGAGCCATCCACCAGAACAACAAAGAGATCCTGACCATGGCACTGACCCGCGAACAGATGGCGCAACGCGTCGCCCGTGAACTGAAGGACGGCTACTACGTGAACCTGGGTATCGGCATCCCGACCCTGGTGGCCAACTACGTACCCGCCGACATGGATGTGATGCTGCAATCGGAAAACGGCCTGCTCGGCATGGGCGAATTCCCGACCGAAAGTACGATTGATGCCGACATGATCAACGCCGGCAAACAAACCGTCACCGCCCGCCGCGGTGCCTCGATTTTCGATTCGGCGCAGTCGTTCGCCATGATCCGCGGCGGCCACGTCGACCTGACCGTACTGGGCGCCTTCGAAGTGGACGTGCAGGGCAACATCGCCTCGTGGATGATCCCGGGCAAACTGGTCAAGGGCATGGGCGGTGCCATGGACCTGGTGGCTGGCGCCGATAACATCATCGTCACCATGACCCACGCCTCCAAGGACGGCGAGTCCAAGCTGCTGCCGCAGTGCAGCCTGCCACTCACCGGGGCTGGCTGCATCCGCAAAGTGCTGACCGACCTGGCCTACCTGGAAATCGAAGACGGCGCCTTCATCCTGCGCGAGACCGCACCAGGGGTGAGCGTCGAGGAAATCATCGAGAAAACCGCCGGCAAGCTGATCGTGCCGGATGATGTGAAGGAAATGACCTTCTAAGGCATCACGCGATCCTACCCTGTGGGAGCGGGTTTACCCGCGAATGCGTCGGTACATTCACCGCCGCATTCGTGGGTAAACCCGCTCCCACAGGTTTTTGTGTTGCCTGGCAACACGGTTTCACATCATAAAACCAATAAAAGGAATTCAACTGTGGCCGCTGAAATCCAAGACAGCCGCTCCGCCCGCTTTGCCTTGCGTTGTTCCAACTGGGCGGAACGCTGGTTCCCCGATTCCTGGGTGTTCGCCGCGCTGGCGGTGCTGCTGGTGTGCATCGGCGCGCTGGCCATGGGGGCCAAGCCGACCGACACCGCCAAAGCCTTTGGCGATGGCTTCTGGAGCCTGATCCCGTTCACCATGCAGATGGCCTTCGTGGTGATCGGCGGTTATGTGGTGGCCAGCTCGCCGCCTGCCGCACGGCTGATCGACCGTCTGGCGCGCATCCCAGGGAATGGTCGCTCGGCAGTGTGCTGGGTCGCACTGATCTCGATGTTGGCGTCCTTGCTCAACTGGGGCCTGTCGTTGGTATTCGGTGGCCTCCTGGTACGCGCCCTGGCACGGCGCACCGAGCTGAAAATGGACTACCGTGCCGCAGGTGCTGCTGCCTACCTGGGCCTGGGCGCGGTATGGGCACTGGGCCTGTCGTCATCGGCTGCTCAACTGCAAGCCAACCCGGCCAGCCTGCCCCCTTCGATCCTGTCGATTACCGGGGTCATCCCGTTCACCGAAACCATTTTCCTCTGGCAATCCGGTGTAATGCTGGCGGCGCTGGTAGTGGTGTCGCTGGTGATTGCCTACGCCACGGCCCCCGGCCCAAACAGTGCGCGCAGCGCCGAAGACTGCGGTGTTGACCCCAGTTTCACCGCGCCACCGGCACCGCAACGTACCCGCCCGGGGGAGTGGCTGGAGCACAGCCCGATCCTGATTCTGCTGCTGGTGGCCCTGGCCGCTGGCTGGCTGTACCAGGAGTTCGCCACCAAACCTGCGATCACGGCGATTTCCGGGCTGAACACCTACAACCTGTTGTTCATCATGCTGGGTGCCTTGTTGCACTGGCGCCCACGCAGCTTTCTTGACGCCGTCGCGAGAGCTGTGCCGACCACCACCGGGGTGCTGATCCAGTTCCCGCTGTATGGCTCGATTGCCGCCATCCTTACCCAGGTCAAGGGTGTGGATGAGCAGACCCTTGCGCATCACATCTCGCTGTTCTTCACCCAGATAGCCACCCATGACACCTATGCCGTGCTGATGGGCGTGTATTCGGCGGTGCTGGGCTTCTTCATCCCTTCGGGCGGTGGCAAGTGGATCATCGAAGCGCCTTACGTGATGCTGGTGGCCAACGACCTGCAGTACCATCTGGGCTGGGCGGTGCAGATCTACAACGCTGCCGAAGCTCTGCCCAACCTGATCAACCCGTTCTACATGCTGCCGCTGCTGGGCGTGCTAGGGCTCAAGGCGCGCGACCTGATCGGTTTTTCCTTCGTCCAGTTGCTGGTGCATGTGCCGTTGGTGCTGGTGTTGCTGTGGGCACTGGGTACGACGCTGCAGTACGTGCCGCCGGTAATGCCGTAGTTAAAGGGGCGCTCAGGCTTGGCGTCAGCTTTCAGACGCGTATCATGGCTGCCTCAGCCTGGGAAACCCGCGTCACATGTCTATCCGATTGAAACTGCTGCGTAAGAAACTGGGGATGACTCTGGAAATGCTGGCCGAAAAGACCGGCATGACCAAAAGCTACCTGTCCAAGGTCGAGCGTGGCCTCAACACACCCTCGATCGCAGCCGCGTTGAAGCTGGCGCGGGCGCTGAACGTCAATGTTGAAGAGCTGTTCGCCGAAGAACAGACAGGGGCGAGCCGCTACAGCCTGGTGCGCCATGGCGAACGCCAGGCTTTGGTCGGCGATGGGCAAGGGCCGGGGTATGCGGCCCTCACGAGCCAGGTGGGGCAGCGCAGCCTGTTGCCGTTTCTGATCCAGCCGCCTTCCGAATTCAGTGACCCCACGTTCAAGGAGCATCAGGGCGAGGAGTTCCTGTTCGTGCATGCCGGCCAGGTCGAGGTGGATTTCATGAACGAGCGGGTGCTGCTGGAACAGGGCGATGCCCTGCATTTCAACGCCCAGACACCCCACCGGCTGCGCTCGGTGAGTGCGCAGCCGGCACAGTTGCTGGTCGTGGTTCACCACGCGGACGAATGAACAGCAGCGGGCGTGCGGCATGGCCCCCTGCCTTCTGGACCGTGACCCACAGCCGCCATTCCGACAACGTGGCGCTGCACATTCTGCGTGTCGATATTTTGACGATATCGCCCATCTCCCATTGAATTTTATTATGGTGTCGGATCATTGACGTAGTGTCATTGTGCCCATAAGCTCAACTCAACAGCGAAACAACTCCCGCCACACCACGCCAATAACTAATTGATTTTCCTGTTTTTTGGAGGGGCGTATGCGCACGACTCTGATTATCAAATCGATGTTTTTGCTGGTGTTGCTGAGTGGTGCCGCTCGCGCAGCAGATTCGTATGTAAATCAAAACAGTATCATTCCTGTTTCAACCGCAGGCTGGTTGTTAGCGTTTGCTGTTGTCGGCTTTGTGCTGGTGGCTAACAGAAGAAAGATCTGAACCTGATCGGCGCGTTTATAAAGTACAACGCGTTGCCCCAAGCCTTGGGCCTGGCTTGTGAATTCCCCAACCGTTGCTATATTCCCATTAGCCCATGAGGCCCACGGTTGCAGCACGTTGCAGCCTGCGTATACAGCGTCAAGGTAAAGGCCTCCAGGAAGGTAGGGGCCATCGCGGCGGATGTCGGTCGCGAAGCGGAGCGAGAGTTGGTGTGCTGTTCTCATTCAGTGCTCTTTGTCGGGCCATTTGGCCGGAGGGACCCTCATGAAGCGTTCATTGATTGCCGCATTCTGCATGCTGACGGTGTGGTCTGGCGTCAGCAGCGCAGCCCCGAGTAGTGCGGCATACCTGCTTAGCCCCGGTGATGTCGTCATGGTTTCGGTGTGGCAGGAAGACAGCCTGCGTCAAGAAGCCACCGTACTTCCCGATGGCAGTATTACCTTCCCCCTGGCCGGGCGCATCGATGTTGCCGGGCTGGATGTCACTGCAGTTGAAAAGCAAGTCGCTGCCAAACTCGAAAAGTTCCTCCCCGACCCGAACGTCAGCGTTGTCGTCAAGAGCATCGCCGGCAACCTGGTCTATGTCCAAGGCAAAGTGATCAAGCCGGGCCCGGTGCAAATGGCAGGCCCTACGGCGGTGCTTCAGGCCCTGAGCATGTCGGGCGGCCTGGACAAGTTTGCGGACGAAAGCGAAATCAAGGTGGTCCGTGGCACTGGCGCTTCCCAAAAGATCCTGCCCGTGCGATATAAGGACCTGGTGTCTGGGCGGGACATGTCCACCAACATCCAACTTCAGGCTGGCGACACGCTGGTCGTTCCTTGATCTTGCCTTTAATAAGAACTTTTAATGCCTCTTCTTAAAACAACACGCATTGCAACGGCAATTCTGGTGTTGCCGTTCACGGACGCGGTCCTGGCGGCAAATTGGCAGTCCACGGTGGTGGTACCGACATCCGTCGAATACGACAGCAACCCTTTGTTGCTGACGTCGGGGGAAAAGGGCATAACGCGCACGATCATTGCGCCGGACTACACCCTGATCGGTACCTTCGACCGTGACGAACTGAGGTTGGGGTTGGGCATGCATGTGTTGCGCTCATCCGACACGGACATAGTCAAGGACCGGGAAGACCCTGACCTGAGCCTGGGCTGGCAGCGCACGACCGAGCGTGGGCGTTTTGGCCTGGTGGCACGCTATAACGAAAGCTCGACCTTGTCGGGAACCGTGCTGGACACTGGTGTGATCACCACCGACGGTACACAAAAGCTGTATACGCTGACCGGCAACTGGAGCCAGGCGGTTACCGAACGCAGCACCCTGAGTAACGAAACCACATACAGCCGTGCCCGTTATGACATAAGTACGCTGACGGGTTACGACGAATTGGCGAACGTCTTTACTTGGACCTACGCCTGGAACGAGCGGGCCGACCTTTACACCCGTTTCGGCGCGCGGCGGTATGAGCCCGAGCAAGACCTTACCGCGACAGCCTCCAATAGCTACACCCCAGCAGTGGGGATCAAGTACCAGCTTTCGGAACGCCTGAGTGCCGACGCGCACGTAGGCGTCAACGAAGTATCCGGTGACGAAGGCGGCCGGCGCGGGGAGGGCGGCGTATCGCTGCTGTACACCGGTGTGCGCGCAGATGCCAGTTTTACTGCCGAACGCAGCACGGTGGCCAGCGCCGAAGGTGGCTTCGCCGAGCTGGACCAGGTACGCGGTGTGTGGAGTTACGCGGTCAGCGAGCTGAACCGGGTGGGCGCGGACGCGGCCTGGCAAGACAGCAAGGGGCAGAGCCCCAACACGTTGCAGACTTACAGCGTATGGGCCAGCCGCCAGTTTTCGCCGTACTGGGACCTGCGCCTGTCGCTGATGTACAAGGAACGGCAGCAGGACCATGTAGCGGATGCAACCGCGACGATCGTTGGTTTGACGTTGACGTACAGGTACCCCGACATCTGAACTTCAGGCAGGTGGCCCCATGAAGTCTGACTACGAACTCTCCCTCAGGGATTACATCGCCATTATCAAGGACAGGGCCCTGGTGTTAGGGGTGAGTGCCGCAGTCATTCTTGCCGCGACCGTGGCTGTCGCGTTGATGGTGCCGCCGATCTACCAGTCGACCGGCACTATCCTGGTGGAGTCGCAGCAGATTTCACCCGAGCTGGTGTCTACCAACAACACCAGCTTCGCCGATGAGCGCATCGAGGTGATCCGCCAGCGGGTGATGACCCGTGAGAACCTGCTGCGCATCATCGGCAAGTACGACCTGTTCGCCGACAAGCGCCTGAGCGAAAGCGACAAGATCGACCAGATGCGCAGTGCTATCGTGGTCGAAACCCTTACCACGTTTGTGCGCGGGCGGGGTGAAGCCACCGTGGCGTTCAATGTGTCCTTCGAACACAAGCAGGCGCAAGTGGCCAAGGAAGTGGCTGACGAACTGGTGACGCTGTTCCTCAACGAGAACCTCAAGCAGCGCACCGAGCGGGCCAACGAAACCACCGAATTTCTCACCCAGGAGGCCAACAAGCTGGGCGCCGAGTTGGCCAGCTTGGAAAACCAGCTGGCCGACTTCAAGCAAGCCCATGCCAACGCCTTGCCCGAGCACCAGACCCTGCGCATGAACATGCTGTCACGCTCGGAGCTGGAATTCCGTGAAGTCGACCGTGACTACAAGGCTGCCCAGGAAGAGCTGCGCTACCTTGAGCTGGAATTGTCTGCCGCCAATGCTGGCCTGGCCACCAAGGCAACCGAAGGCAGTAAATCAGCGAGCGCCGACCAGCCCGAGGACCTGCCCAGCCTGAAGGCTGAATACGCCCGCTTGCTGACCCGCTACAAAGACGCTCACCCGGATGTGGTGGCGATCAAACGCAAGATTCAGGCACTCGAAGCCACGGGTGGTCGCACGGCAGCGGCTTCCACGGTGAGCCTCGACGTTGCCCGCGTGCGCGCCAAGATGAGTGCAGCCCAGGAACGTATCAGTTCGCTGGCCGATCAGAAGCGCGAACTGACCAAAAAGATGGAAGGCTACGAGGCCGAGATCCTCGAAGCACCGCAGGTCGAACGTGGCCTGGTGACCTTGATGCGCGACCACGACAACGCCCGCAAGAAGTACGAAGAAATCCGCGCCAAGGAAATGGGCGCGAAGATTACCGAAAGCCTGGAACAGGAAAACAAAGCCGAGCGCTTCGTGCTGCTGGAACCACCGTTGATGCCAGAGAAGCCGATCAAGCCCAACCGCAAGAAAATCGCGGCCTTAGGGCTGGTGCTGGCGCCGGCAGGTGGTGGTGCGCTGGTGATGCTGCTGGAAATGCTCAACCAGCGTGTGCGCGGCGTCGGTGCCCTGGAAAACCTGCTGGGCAAACGCGTGTTGGTGGCGGTGCCGTACATCGATACCAAAGCGGATGTGGCCAGGCGTAAACGCTGGCGGAACGGGTTGATCCTGGCGGCGCTGGTACTGGCGGCTATCATGGTAGTGCTGGTGCACGTGTTCTACATGCCACTGGATGTGCTGTTGTTCAAAGTCATGTCTCGGTTTGCATAGGGAAAGCAGTGATGGACAGGATCAAGCCGGCTATTGGCAATAACGTTCACCCGGTGACGCCGGGAACTCCCCAGGCCTTGTCACCAGCCCCGGGGACGGCACTGGCGGAAGTGCCTGGCCAGTTCGACTACGTGAACACCAAGGTTGTGCCGCTTCGCCCGGAGCACCTTGAGCGTCACCGCATCGTGGCCTACAACAAGAACTCCAGCATGAATGGGCCGATCGACCTGCTGCGCACGCAGGTACTCAGGCTTATGGATGAAAACGGCTGGCGCACCCTGGCCATCACCTCACCCACACCTGAGGCGGGCAAGACGGTGCTGGCGATCAACCTGGCCATGAGCATCGCCCACCACACCACCAAGACGGCGCTGCTGGTGGACTTCGACTTGCGCCGGCCCAAGGTCGGCAGCAGCCTGGGGCTGCCCATGGAACACGCGCTGAACGAGTTTTTGACGGACAAGGCCGAACTGCAGGAGTGCCTGGTCAACCCGACCCTGCCGCGCTTTGTCGTGTTGCCTACACGGGTACCTGTGCCGTTGTCGACCGAGATGCTGTCGTCGCCCAAGGTGAACAACCTGATCAGCGATTTGCGCAACCGCTACGAGTCGCGCATCTGTATTTTCGACTTGCCACCGTTGCTTAGCTCTGATGATGCGATCACCGTGATACCCAAGTTCGACTGTGTATTGCTGGTGGTGGCCAACGGGATGAACAACAAGAAGGAAATCGAGGATTGCCTGCATCACCTGGGGCAGGTGAACCTGATCGGGACTGTATTGAACAAGGCTGACGAGCAACCGCGCACCTACTATTGAGGCTCAAGACCTCGGGGCGCAAAGCGCCCCCAAGGATGTCAGCCCTAATGCAGGGTCCAGGGGTGCTGCAACTCCCACTGCCACGCATGCCGCACAATCTGCTCCAGCGATACAAACTCCGGCCGCCAACCCAATACGTTCATTGCCTTGCTGGCATCCGCCACCAGCCGGGGCGGGTCGCCGGCGCGACGCGGGGCGTCTATTACGTGGATTTCACGCCCAGTCACCGCACGGGCAGTATCGATCACTTCCTGCACTGAAAAACCATGGCCATTGCCGAGGTTGAACGCCGTACGATCGCCACCCGCCAATAGATAGTCCACCGCCAGTGCATGCGCCGTCGCCAGGTCGGCCACATGGATGTAGTCGCGTATACAGGTGCCATCCGGCGTGTCGTAATCCCGGCCAAACACTGTCACCGCCTCACGTCGGCCCGAGGCAGCCTGAAGGATCAGCGGGATCAGGTGGGTTTCCGGTTCGTGGCGCTCTCCCAGCTGGCCCTCCGGGTCAGCGCCTGCCGCATTGAAATAGCGCAGGCAAACCGATTTCAAGCCATAGGCCCGGTCGAAGTCCTCGAGAATCTGCTCGACCATCCATTTGCTCAGCCCATACGGGTTGATTGGTCCCTTGGTATGCGCTTCATCGATTGGAATATAGAGCGGGTTACCGTAAACGGCCGCGCTGGAAGAAAACACCAGATGCTTGATGCCGGCATTCACCATGGCCTGCAGCAGGCTAAGGGTGGCCGCGACATTATTCTGGTAGTACTTGCCAGGCGCGCTGACCGACTCACCTACCTGGATGAACGAGGCAAAGTGAAAGACAGCATCAAAGCGGCACACGCCAAACAACACATCCAGTGCGGCCTCGTCGGCGATATCCAGCTTGGCCCATTGGACGCCAGGTGCAGGTGCAACCAGGTCAGCCACCACCACCTCGTGGCCTGCAGCGATCAAGTGCTTGACCATGTGCGAGCCAATGTAGCCGGCGCCACCGACAACCAGGAACTTCATCCGCACCTCCTGTGACCCGCTGATTTACAGACGCAGTGAACCGTCCCTGAACAGTACAGGTGAATTGGCCAGCTACAGGTGACTTGAGCGTAGATGGCCAGATGCCCTATTTCAAGAACAGCCAGTTGGACATGTAGTTGCCGTCGAGCGTAATGACGTAATGCCCGTCGTTGTACGTTGCCGGCAGCGGCTTGAGTTGGATCTGCGCATCATGCGCGAACAGCTTCAGCCCGGCGGGTGCCTTGATGGTCAGGCTGCCCTCGAAGGGTTCGACATTGAATGGCGTCTTGTCATCGGCCTTGGGCATGGCGCGGGTACCCAATGACAGCAGCAGCTCCCGTGACTGGCCCAGCGGTTTGCCGTCCAGGCTCTGTACCGCGACGCTGGCGTAAGGCGTTTTCGTTTGCACCTGAATGGCCCCCAGGCTGATCGAGCGGCCACCCAGCCAGCCGGTGGCGGCCTGGGTCAGTGGTGTATCGATGGTGTAGATGCCTTGTTGCCAGTTGCGCTTGAGCTCGCCGGTGTCGGTTACCGACTCGGTAGCATCGGTGGCCAGCAGCGATTGCCCCGGGTCTTGCAGCACTTGCGCACCTGCGGGAATGGCGGCCGGTTTCAACCACGGCAACTCCGGGGTTTGCGGCAGGGCAATCTGCAGTTGGCCCTTCTCCATGGCTGTGCGCAACAAAGGCGAGTTTCGTGGGGTGATCTCTTGGTTGTAAAGGGTGGCGGGCGTCGGGGCGAATACGTAATGGGTGGTGGCAGGCTTCACATCGGCACGGCGATAGAGCAGGGCGGCAGCGGGCAGCGTGGCGATCATCGCGGGGTCGTTGTAGGCGTGCCAGTTGTCCGCTGTGCGCCAGCCCGGGTTGAAGGCCTGCTGGCTGTAGGCATATTGCATCAGCGCGTCCCAGCCCTGGTGGCTGGCAGTGCCGGCCACGTACAGCGGCAGCGAGTGGCGGTCGGGCAGTGGGAAAGGCTCGGCGTTCCATTCGGTGACGGTCAGTGGTTTGCCCACGACCTGGGCGGCGGCGATCCAGTCGATCATGCCGTCGCTGGTCAACGGGTTCTTCTCCAGTTGGCCGATGGCGCCGTAGCTGTGGGCATCGACGACGTCGCCTGCGGTCAGGGCCGGCAATGCGCTCAGGCCATTGCCGCCCCAGGTGCTGGTGGTGGCGATCGGCACCTTTACCCCCACACTGCGCAGGTGAGCGATCATGTCGGCGTTGAAGCGCTGTTCCAGGTCGTTGAGGAGCAGCTTCGACGGGCCGTGCTCCCACGCGTGCCAGGTTTGGTCGACGGGCAGGTTGTACTGCCTGGCGAAGGCTTTGGCCGCTGCCATGTAGCGCTCGCTGTGGCGCGGTACATCCTTGTTCGGCATCAGGGCGTTGCCGTAGTGTTGGGTAAGGTCGTTCTCGTTGGTGATCAGCACGGCGGCGATGGCCGGGTCGTCCTTGTAGGCAAGGCCCGTGTACGCGTTCACATGGGTCAGGTACTGCTCGGCAAAGCGCTTCATCGCCGCTTGAATACTGTTGTTCACATAGGCATAGCCCTTCAGGTCGACGCGGTCATCCTTCTTGGGCAGCTCATCGAAATCGTCAATGTTGTCGTTGGCGGTAAGTGCGCGCTGTACGTGCATGTCCAGCCAGATGTAGATGCCTTCGTCCTTGAGCGCCTTGATCCACAGGTCGAGCTTGCGCAGTGACTCGGCGCTGAGCTGCTGGGTGTCGCGCACCAGGGTGCCGTCGCCGAACACGTTCGGGCTGACCCAGGGCGAGTCGTGGTGGTGCAGGCGCACCAGGTTGAACCCCAGGGCGGACAGGCGCTTGGCCTGTTGGCGAATTTCGTCGTCGGGGCTTTTGAACAGCGAATAGGCAGACAGGTTGGTGCCCCAGAAACGCACGGGGGTGTTGTCTTCGAACATCAGTTGTTCACCCACGGCCTTGACGAACCCATGTTTGCCTGCGGGTTTTTCCGCCGCGTTGAGGAACGACAGGTCCACCGGCGAGGTGCGCCAGTCCAGCTGGTCATCCGGCCAACTGGCAGGGTCGGCCAGGCCGAAGCGCTCAGTGGGCGTGGGCCCCAGCTCGATGTCGCCGGTCACGTTGAGTACAGCCTTGAGTTGTTGCTTGCCGGCGCTGATCAGGTCTTTGTACAGGAACGCACGCAATTCGGACGGGTTGCCACGCTCGAAATACACCTTGGCCAGCGGCGGGTCGAAGCGCATCTCGATGCGCCGGCCTTGGTCAGCCTTGCCCCAGGACCAGCCGCGGTTGTCGGCCAGCAGTTGGGGCGCACCCATATCGCCGGCGATTTGCGCCGGGTCGAACTGGAACACCATGCCGCCACCCATCACCCCGGTCTGCCGGCTATGGGCATCCAGGTCGAAGGCCCAGCTCAGGGTTTGTGCTTGCTCCTTGCGGATATCAGCCGCCAGGTCGAAGTCCAGCTCTTTGTTCTTGCCCCGCAGCGTGTACTGATAGGGGCCACTGACCTTGAAGTCGGTATAGAAGCCGGTCCAGCTCCAGTTGGCGGCCCAGAAGTCGAACTTGGCCTTCATCACCGGGCCACCGCCGTGTGTCACGGTGGGCAGCCCATTCTGTTCGTCGACACTGACCTGCCAGCCGGAGCCCCAGCCGGCCAATGGCAGCAAGACCAGGCCGGCAATGGCAGAAAGGCGTACGATATGACGCAGGGAAAGCACGTTCATGAACATTACCTGGGTTGTAGGCCGGGTTCGGCCAGTTCCATGGCCTGGCTGTCGTGCAGCCGGCGAACCATCTGGATGTAAGCCACGCCCAGCCCGGCGATGGACCAGTACACCACCGGGATGAAGGTGATGCTGCTGACGGTGAAGATGATCACCAGAATGCCGATCAGTGTCGCCAGCAACACCCGGCCGAGCTGTCGTCGTTCATCATCCTTGTCGGCGAAGCTGAGCATGGCCCTGCGGATCCCGCGCAGTACCACGGCAAAGAACGCCACGAACAGCCCGAGCCCCACCAGCCCGACCCGCAGCGCCAGGTTGATGTAGGTGTTGACGATGTCGATGATGCCTTCGCCCTGGATCATCGACTGCATTTCCGGGGTGTTGCGGAAGTCGAACGAGCCGAACAGCGGGTTGCGCTGGATAACGATCCAGGCGTTGTCCATCAGCCGCTCGCGGTAGGTGATGTTTTCTTTTTCCAGGTTGCCAATGAAGGGCAGCAAGTCCAGCACCTTTTCGCCGCCGGGCACGATGGTGAGCAAGGGCAGGGCCAGCATGCCGGCTGCGCCCAGTAGCGCCAGGCGCTTGACGGCACCTTTGCCCAGGGCAATGAACACCACCACGATGACCACGACGCCGATCCACGGGCCGCGTGACAACGGTGCGAACAGCCCGGCGGCCAGTAGCAGGGCGCCCATGGCTTTGTGCAGCGGGCGTTGCACATAGCCCTGGACGAACAGGAACAGGCCGATCGCCACACTCATCACATAGCCCAGGGCAATCGCCTGGCCGGTGGTGACGCTGGCCCGCAGTGCGCCGCCGCGGCTGAGGTAACCCGACATGCTCCAAGGCACGCCCATGGCATCGACCAGGGCGCTGTACAGCAGCCAGTGGCGTACATATTCGGCCACGGCGATCAGTGCCATGACGAAGGACGTGAGCACGAAGGCCAGCATGGCGTCCTTGAAGTCGCTTATCTGGCGCAGGCCGCGGCTGGCCACGTAATACGGCAGGAGGACGTCGACATACAAGTACAGCGCCTGGCGCAGGGTGTCGGTGGGGGTGGTTTCGCGCAAATACAGCACGCTCATCAGCACCAGGCCAGCCGCCAGCAGCTTGTCGGCCCAGGTGCGGCCAAAGCGCAGGGTGCCTGCCTGGCGGCTTAGCTGCAGCGCGGCGGGCAGCAGCACGCACAGGGTGAGCAGGCGGATGTGGTTCAGGTCGACCAGGTAGTTGACCACGCCGAATCCGGGCACCTGCACTGACGCAGGCGGGATGAGGAACAACAGCATGTAGAACAGTGCCATGGGGTTGTGTTCGCGGCGCCCGGCAATCAGCAGGATGACCGCGCCCGCGCCCAGATAAAGCCAGAAGCTGTGCGAGACGAAAGCCAGCACCGTCAGCAGGAACCACAAGTTGCGCCGGCGCTTGAAATCCGCGAGCGGAATCAGGTCGGTGGCAGGGCGCCGCGCAAGCAGGAAGACCACGCTCGCCAAAAACAGGATGACGATCAACGCACGAAAATGTTCAGGCATCGGCTATGTACACCTTTCCCTCGGTGGGCAACGGCTAGCATCGTGGCTAATTGAAACTATAGTGACTTTTAGCCAATCAGTCAGAGATTGAAGTCATGCCGTCGATTGATGTGTCAGCCACCGCAAGCCTGCGTCAGCGGGCCATGAGGGCCGGGTCCTGGAACCTGGTGTCGCAGGTGGCGTCACAGGTCATGCGCCTTGGCGGCAACCTGATCATGGCCCGCTTGCTGCTGCCGGAAATGTTCGGGGTGATGGTCATTGCCACCACCGTTTCGGTACTGCTGCACCTGCTGTCCGATGTCGGCCTGCGCCAGAACATCATCCAGAGCCAACGGGGTGACGACCCGGACTTTCTCAATACCGCATGGACCGTGCAGATCATCCGCGGCTTCGTACTGTTCGGCCTGACCCTGTTGCTGGCTTTGTGTGCCTGGGTGGCGCAGGTCGAAGAACTGTGGCCGGCAGATTCCACCTATGCCGCGCCCGTGTTGCCGATGGTGCTGGCGGTTACCGGGCTGTCGGCGGTCATCTGGGGGTTCCAGTCCACCAAGATAGACGTGGCGGTACGCACTTTCCAACAGAAGCGTGTGGTACTGGTAGACCTGGCGTCCCAAGCAGCCGGCTTGGTGGTGATGCTGGTGCTGGGCTTGCTGACCCATTCCATCTGGGCGTTGGTCATTGCCGGCCTGGTGTCTGCCGTGGCCTGGACCGTGCTGGGGCACACGGCGTTGGAGGGGCCGAACAACCACCTGCGCTGGGACCGTACGGCGCTTACCGAACTGATCGTGTTTGGCCGCTGGATCCTGCTGTCGTCGATGGTGGGCGTGCTGGCCATGTACGGCGACCGCATCCTGTTTGGTGCGAGCATGTCGGCGGCGCAGCTGGGGGTGTATTCGATTGCCGTGCTGATCCTGGGCGCGGTGCAGACCGCACTGATGAAGATTGTCGGCGCCGTGGCGCTTCCTGCCTTCAGCGAAGCGGCCCGGGCCGCTGACAAAGAGCGGCTTAAAGCGCTGTATCACCGCTTCCGCCTGCTGGTCGACCTGCTGGTGCTGTTCATCTGCGGTGGCTTCCTGACCGCCAGCCCTCTGCTGATCGGCTGGATGTACGACGAGCGATACAGTGAGGCAGGCTCGATGCTGGCGATTCTTTCGCTGTCGTTCATCGTATTGCGCTATACCTTGGCTCATCAGGTGTGGATCGCCTTGGGCCTGACCAAGTATCAGGCCATGGACAACATCATCCGCTTAGTCTCGCTGTGGGGGCTGCTACCGTTGCTGTTGGCGATTGGCGGTGTGGAATGGGCCATCTGGGGTGTTGCCCTACATACCGTGCCCACGCTGGTGCTGGTTGTGTACGTGAATTGCAAGCTAGGTATCTTCAGTCTCAAACGTGAGCTGGTGGTGCTGCCGATGCTACTGGTCGGGGCACTGTGCGGGGCGCTGTTGACGGCCTTTTTCAACTGGCTGTGATGCAGCGTGCTGGGTGTAAATTCAATGGGTACAGGTCACGGGATCATGGGGAAGCTTATTTTTTGTAATGCGCAACTGGGGCGTAGGGGCTTTCTCCAGAGTTGTGTCTTGCTGGGCGTCGGTGGCGCCGTATTCGGCGCTTCTGCAGCCGTTGCTGGCAAACCTGTCGAAAAGCCGGGGTTCGTGGTGATCAACGGCTGGGTATTGCCGTCCCGTTACTTCCGGAACGAGCCAGCATGATCAAGGACTATCAGCAGCATAAGGTGCTGCGCGATCATTACGATTTTTGCATCATCGGCGCTGGCCCGGCAGGTATTACCCTGGGCCTGCGCCTGGCCGCCGCGGGCTGGAGCGTGTTGCTCGCCGAGGGCGGCGGGCGTGAGTATGCGCCGCACTCGCAAGGCTTGTATGCCTGCGCGTCCACGGGCCTTGAACTGTACGCCGAGGAAACCCGCCTGCGTTACCTGGGCGGTACATCCAACCATTGGGCTGGCCGCTGTCGTCCTTTTACGCCCTCCGACTTTTCTATCCCCCCGCCAGGCGACCTGCCTGGCTGGCCCATCGCCTATTCGGAGATCGAAGGCTACCTGCCTGCGGCCATGGATATCGTCGACCTGCCGGCCGGGGCGGATTTTCGTGCCATGAATACCGGCCTCAACGGTGGCGATTTCGAACCCGATCGTTTCCTGCTGAGCACACCCACGCGCTTTGCGCAGAAATACGCCACGGCCCTTGAACAGACCAAAGGCCTGGACGTGTTCATCAATTGCAACTGCGTGGACCTGGAGTTCGACAAGGGGTCCGGGCACCTGGCCGCCGTGATCCTGTCCGACTACGAACGCAATCGGCAGCGCCTGGTGGCAAGCAACTTCATTCTGGCCACCGGTGCCATCGAGAATGCCCGGCAGTTGCTCAACAGTGAAACCTTGGTGGGCGCGGGCGTGGTGAACAAGGACGGGCTGGTTGGCGGGTGCTTCATGGAGCACCTGAACATCG
Source organism: Pseudomonas sp. FYR_2 (assembly GCF_043106425.1). Classification (NCBI taxonomy): domain Bacteria; kingdom Pseudomonadati; phylum Pseudomonadota; class Gammaproteobacteria; order Pseudomonadales; family Pseudomonadaceae; genus Pseudomonas; species Pseudomonas sp. FYR_2. Next base: position 13,003 of record NZ_JBICMM010000045.1, on the reverse strand, counting down.
ACCTGGGGACCTTCATCCTCAAGTCCGGGCAGGACCCGGAGCCACGCCAGTACTACACCACCGATGCCTTCGTCGATGAGTACAAGGCCGGCAAAGGCAACGTCACCGCCGCCTTGCTGGCCGATGTGCAAACCTATGGGCGTACCGCCGAGGTTAAACATTTTCTCGAAAACCTGGCCTGTGACTGGGGCTTCGCCAGCAAGGTAGCGTTCGTTGCCAAGTTCAGCTGCCCCGGTGATGGCGTGATCAGTACGATGATCGAGCAATTCCCCAACCTGCACAGCCGTATTTCGCTGCTGGACGAGAAGGACGCACTGGGCGTTGCCAAGGTCAATGTCAACTGGGCACTGACTGCCGATGACCGGCACACCATCAAGTGCATTGGCAGCGAGCTGGCCAAGCAGTTCGCCGACATGGACCTGGGCTTCGTCAAGCTCAACGACTTTGTCTACGACACGTCGATCGCGCTGAAAATGGCCCCGCATGCCCATCACATGGGCACCACGCGCATGGCCGCCTCGCCGCAGTACGGTGTGGTCGATACCAACTGCAAGGTGTTCGGTACCGAAAACCTGTACATCGCCGGCAGCAGTATTTTCGCCAAGGGCGGCGCCTCCAACCCGACCATGCCGCTGCTGCAGTTTGCCGTGCGGCTGGCCGACCACCTCAATGCCAAGATGACGGCGGCCAGAGGCGCCGTGGCGTGACGCTAGTTGTACACGGGTTGAGAGCGCTGCGGTCAGCAACCAGAAGAACGAGACCGGAACGCCTCAGGGACATTCCAGACGGATTTGATTGCGAGGCCAGGCAGTATGAAGGGATGGATACGCAAGGCAGTGGCGCATTATGCCCATGCAACCGGGCGGGGCGGCACGTTCTACAGGCGGTTCTGCAGGCCTTCAGGGCTTGAATGGGGCGCTTACCTCGCCCGCTGGGGCAACTTTCACTCGGTCGGCACCAACTTCTTTGTCAATACAGGCTGCAAGTTCCTCGACCCGTCGCTGGTACGCATTGGCAATAGTGTGGGCCTTTCCGACTGCACGCTGATCGGTCATGACGGGGTGGTATTGCTGATCGAGCATCGCTTCGGCAAGCACCTGGATTCAGTCGGGTTCATCGATATCAAGGACAACTGCTTCATCGGCCACGGTGCGATCATCATGCCCCGTGTGACCATCGGGCCGGAATCGATCGTGGCTGCCGGCGCGGTAGTGACTAAGGATGTACCGCCAGGCACTGTCTACGGCGGCAACCCGGCTGAATTCATCTGTACCACCGAACAGCTGATCCAACGGGTGGAAGCGCGTTGCGAAGCCTACCCGTGGATCGACCTGGTCAAGCAGCGCAATGGCGCCTACGACCCGGAAGTGGAGCCGCTGCTGATGGCGCAAAGGCGTCAGTATTTCTTCGGAGACAGCAAAAATGGCTAGCAAACCTGTGGATGTCATGGTGGTCAACTTCAATACCGCCGGGCTGCTGCAGCCGATGTTCGACGCCCTGCGCCGCGCCGACGGCGAGCGGCTGGCCAGCTACCTGGTGGTGGACAACGCATCACGCGATGACTCGGTGCAGCGCATGGCCCAGGTGTGTCCCGAAGCACTGCTGCTGAGCAACCAACAGAATGTGGGGTTCGGCCGGGCCAACAACCAGCTGCTGGCACACCTGAAGGGCAAGTACGCGTTGCTGCTCAATACCGATGCCTTTGTCGCCGCCGACTCCTTGCAGAAAACCCTGGACTACATGGAGGCCCACCCGGAGTGCGGCGTGCTGGGAGTGCGCCTTGAGGGCCGAGACGGTGACCTGCAGCCCAGTTGCCGCTACTTCCCCACGCCGCTCAATGTTTTTGTCGGGCGTACCGGGTTGGGGCGGTTTTTCCCGGGGCTGAAAATGGTCGACGAAATGAACTGGGACCACGCATCGGTTCGCGAATGTGACTGGTTGCCCGGCTGCTTCTACCTGGTACGCCGCGAAGTGCTGGACAAGGTGGGCCTGTTCGACCCTCGCTACTTCCTTTATTACGAAGAGGTGGACCACTGCAAGCGGGTGAAGGCGGCGGGCTGGAAGGTGGTGTTCTATCCGCATACAACCGTGGTGCACATCGGCGGTGAAAGCTCCAAATCGGTGGCCGAGCTGGAGGCGGCAAGCCGACAGATCTCAGCGTACCAGATCGAAAGCGAGTTGCTGTACTTCCGCAAGCACCACGGAGTGGCGGGGCTGGCCCTGCACATGCTGCTGGTCACCTTGGGTGACCTGGTGCTGGCACTCAAGGCGCTGTTGAAACGACGCGGCAGGGGCGCGATACAGGCCTGCTGGCGTCATTGCCAGGCAACCTGGTCATTGTTGTTCAAGACCCGGTACGCCAGCCAGGCGACAAGGTAGGTGGAGCCATGTTCGAGAATATTCGTGCTGACCTGCGGGCCCACGGCGGTGACTGGGGCGCCCAGGGGTTTTGGGTACTGCTGGTGTATCGCTTTGGCCGCTGGCGCTATACCGTGCGCCCGGCGCTGCTGCGCAAGCTGTGCTCGTTGATCTACAAGGTGCTGTTCAAATTCGTGCAAATCATCACCGGCATCGAACTGCCGTGCGAAGTGGTGATTGGCCGCAACTTCGTCATCGACCATTTTGGCGGCATCGTTGTCAGCGGCTATGCCCGCTTTGGCGATGACTGCCGCATCCGCAACGGCGTGGTGGTGGGCCTGAAGAATGTCGACGAGCCGATTGCCCCGGTGTTCGGCAACAACGTCGATATCGGCACCGGGGCCAAGGTGCTGGGCAGTATTCGCATAGGCAACAACGTGATCATCGGCGCCAATGCCGTGGTACTGGTGGATGTGCCGGACAACGCGTTGGCGGTAGGGGTGCCGGCCACCATCAAGACCAGGCAGCCGGCTGGCACGGCGCCCGTTGAGTGAGGCTTATGGCAACGGTAATCGGTGTGGTGGTCATCGGCCGCAACGAAGGCGTACGCCTGGAGCGATGCCTGCGTTCGCTGATGCAAGGTGTGGGCAAGGTCGTGTACGTCGACTCGGGTTCCACCGACGGTTCGCCGCAGCTGGCCCGCAGCCTGGGTGTGGAGGTACTGGCGTTGGACATGCGTGTTCCGTTCACTGCCGCGCGCGCCCGCAACGAAGGCTTTAGCGCCTTGCAGCGGCTGTTGCCGTCGATGCAGCTGGTACAGTTCGTCGATGGTGACTGCGAGGTGGATGCCCGCTGGCTGGCCACGGCGCAGGCATTTCTCGATCAGCACCCCGAGGTGGCAGTGGTGTGCGGCCGCCGCCGTGAGCGCTTCCCGGAACGATCGGTGTACAACCTGTTGTGCGATCTGGAATGGGACACCCCCATCGGTGAAGCCAAGGCCTGTGGCGGCGATGCGTTGATGCGCGCAGATACCTTCGCTGCCGCGGGCGGCTTCCGCGCTGACCTGATCGCTGGCGAGGAGCCCGAGCTGTGCGTGCGCTTGCGAGGCCATGGCTGGAAAGTCTGGCGCCTGGACGCCGAGATGACCCTGCACGACGCGGCCATGACCCGTTTCAGCCAATGGTGGCGGCGCAGCCTGCGTGCCGGCCATGCCTATGCCGAAGGGGCCTACCTGCATGGGCAGCCGCCAGAGCAGCACTGGTTACGCGAGTCACGCCGGGCCTGGTTGTGGGGCTTGGGCATTCCTGTGGTGATAGTGCTGGCTTGCCTGCTGTTGGGTGGCTGGTGCCTGCTTTTGCTATTGATTTATCCACTGCAGGCTGTGCGCCTGGCCCGGCGTGGTGGCAAATCGGCGCGCGAGAACTGGCTGCAGGCGGTATTCCTGGTGCTGGGCAAGTTCCCGGAAATGCTCGGCCAGCTGAAATTCATGCGCCACCGCTTCGCGGCTGGCAAATCGGCTTTGATCGAGTACAAGTGAGAGAGACCCATGATGCTCGGCGCCCTCGTGAAAAGCGTGTTTACCCTGCAACCGGGCTACTCGTTGCGGGCATTGAACAACAAGTACAAGTTGACCCGAGAGATTGTCAGACAATGGCCTGAGCTGAACGCCTTCATGCAGCGCATGACGGCGGCGCTGGGTCAGCAGGGGCTGCAGCGGCTGGGTGTGGATTGCATCGGCGTGGTGCAGTGGCCTTACCTCAGCAAATGCTGGGAGGCCCCGCAGCGCATGGAGGTGGTGGCTTCGCACTTCGAAGTGCTGGCCGGGCAGTTTCCGGCGCTGTTGCTACTGGGGCGAGACGAAAGCCTGACGCTGTGCGAACTGGCTAGTTATTCGCCGGGCTGCCGCCTGGTGCTGGACCGGCCGATCTGGTTCAAGCGCGAAGGTGAACTGGTACTGAATCTGTTCCAGGGCGACCTGCGCGTGGCATCGTTGGCGTTTACCCTGTGCCGCGATCAGGGGGTGCTGTCGATGTTCATCGGTGCCGTCCAGGGCATTCACAAGGGCATCGACAGTGAAACCTCGCTGGCCATCTACCGTGACCTGACCAAGGACTTTGAAGGGCTGCGCCCGCGCAGCCTGCTGCTCGAAGCGTTGAAATGCCTGGCCCGCATGCTGGGCGTTGCGCACCTGTATGCCGTCAGCGATGCCTGCCGGCACCATCGCCACCCGTACTTTGGCAGCGACAAGGCCCACGATCTGGCGGCCAACTACGACGTCATCTGGCAGGAAAATGGCGCTACGGCGTCGAACCGCGACGACTTCTTCACTATCACCCTGGCACCGGCACAACGGGCCGAGCAAGACATCCCGGCCAAAAAGCGTGCGATGTACCGCCGCCGCCAGGCGCTGCTCGACGATGTTTTTATCCGCCTGCAGGCCGCATTGCCGGGCAGCAGTCACAACCTTGGACTACAAGGAAAACAGGGGGATGCATTTGCTGTGAGTGCATCGGCAGTAGACAGACCACCCGTAGTCGACAGCCTGAAGTGAAGGTTGCCAGGGGAGGCCGGTCATCAAGCGGGTTGGGATCTGGATTCGTATGCGCATTGCTTACTTCATCAATCAGTACCCGAAGGTCAGCCACAGTTTCATCCGCCGCGAGATCCTGGCGCTGGAGCGTCAGGGTGTAGAGGTGCAACGCATCGCCCTGCGGGGATGGGACGCCGAGTTGCAGGATGCCGAGGATACGGCCGAGCGCGACAAGACCCGTTATGTGCTGCGGGCTGGTGTAAAGGGCTTGCTCAGGCCCACGTTACAGGTGCTGCGAGCACAGCCCGGGCGGTTTTTCCAGGCCCTGTGGCTGGCCATGCGCCTTGGCCTTCGCGCCGACCGCGCCTGGCCCTACCACTTGGTCTACCTGGCCGAAGCTTGCCAGGTGCTGCAGTGGCTGCAGGGCAGTGAGGCGAAACACGTGCATGCCCATTTCGGCACCAACTCCACCGAGGTGGTCATGCTGACCAACCAACTGGGCGGGCCGGCTTACAGTTTTACCGTGCATGGGCCGGAAGAGTTCGACAAACCACAGTTCCTGCACATGGGTGAAAAGGTGCGGCGAGCCGCCTTTGTCGCAGCGGTCAGTTCGTACGGGCGCAGCCAACTGTTCCGCTGGGTGGCGCACGAGCATTGGCCCAAGGTAAAGGTGGTGCATTGCGGCCTGGAGCGGGGTTTCCATGAGGTGGCGCCGGTCGATGTGCCGTCGGTACCACGGCTTGTTTGCGTGGGGCGCCTGTGTGAGCAGAAAGGCCAGCTGCTGTTGCTTGAGGCGGCGCGTCAGCTTGCTGCACAGTCGATTGACTTCGAACTGGTGTTGGCGGGTGACGGTGAAATGCGCCAGCAGATCGAGGCCCTGATTGCCCGGCATGGCCTGCAGCAGCGCGTACGCATCACTGGCTGGATCAGCAGTGCACAGGTGCGCGAAGAAATCCTTGGCGCCCGCGCGCTGGTATTGCCCAGCTTCGCCGAAGGCCTGCCGGTAGTGATCATGGAGGCCATGGCCTTGCGCCGGCCCGTGCTGACCACCTATGTGGCGGGCATCCCCGAACTGGTGCGCCCGGGTGAGAACGGCTGGCTGTTCCCCGCTGGCGCTGTCGACGAGCTGGCTGAAGCCATGGCGGATTGCCTGTGCCAACCGGCCGACGTGCTGCAGCGCATGGGCGAGGCCGCCTACCAGCGTGTGCTGCAGCGGCATGATATCGACACCGAAGCAGCCCGGCTGGCCGCTTACTTCAAGGCATCCGCATGATAAGTGTATTGAGTTGGTTACTGGGCCTGCTGACGGTCATCGTCCTTGTGCCTGTGTCGATTTTTTTTGTACAGATGCTGCTGGCATGTCTGCCACCACGCTCGCAGTATCTGGGTCATAGTCGGCGCCCCCGGGTAGCGGTGCTGGTACCTGCCCACGATGAGGCTGCGATCATTCGCGCAACGCTGGCGAGCATTGCCCCGCAATTGCTTGAGGGTGACCGCTTGCTGGTGGTGGCAGACAACTGCACCGATGACACCGCGCAGCTGGCCCGCGACGCCGGCGCCGAGGTGGTGGAACGCTTCGACTCGGTGCTGCGTGGCAAAGGCTATGCGCTGGACTTCGGCGTGCGTCACCTGGCTGAACAGCCTCCCGAGGTGGTGATAGTGGTGGATGCCGATTGCCAGGTGGGTGAGGGGGCGATTGACTGCCTCGCGCGTCGCTATCACCAGACCCAGCGCCCGGTACAGGCGCTGTACCTGATGCGTGCGCCCGGGGGGGCCGGGCTGAAAGTGCAGGTCGCCGAGTTTGCCTGGCGGGTAAAAAACCTGGTGCGCCCGCGTGGCTGGGCGCGGCTGGGGTTACCCTGCCAATTGATGGGTGCGGGCATGGCATTCGGTTGGCACGACCTGAGCTTGATCAACCTTGCCAATGGGCACCTGGTAGAGGACGTGAAACTGGGCCTGGACCTGTGTCAGCAGGGCAAGCCTCCCGTGTTCTGCCCTGAGGCATTGGTCACCAGCCAGTTTCCTGCCAGCCAGCAAGGCCTGAACAGCCAGCGCACCCGCTGGGAGCATGGTCACCTGGGCTTGATGCTGGCCGATGCACCCAAGCGTGCGTTGGCCGCCGTGAGCCAAGGCAATGGCAGCTTGCTGGCCATGACCCTCGACTTGCTGGTACCGCCTTTGGCGTTGTTGGTACTGACCCTGCTGGGGCTCAATCTGGTGGCCTGGCTTGCGTACTTGCTGTTCGATGTTGCCGCGCCAGCGTGGATCGCCCTGATAGCGTTGGCCATGCTCAGCCTTGCGGTATTGCTGGCCTGGGCGCGCTTCTGCCGTGAGTTGATCCCGTTTTCCGTCTTGCTTTACGCACCGTTCTACGCAGCAAAGAAAATCCCTTTGTACCTGGGGTTCCTGATCAAGCGCCAGGTCGAGTGGGTGCGCTCAAAACGGGATGACGAGTGATGGCACTGTGGCAATGGCAGAATCGCTGGCAACGCATAATCGACGCGCTAGAGGTGGTGCCCGACAGCGGCGCGGCACAGCGCCTGCTCGACAGGCTGGCTGCCCCGCAAGCCGCGACCGTGCTGGGCTTCGTCAATGCCCATGCGATGAATCTGGTGGTCCGTGACGGCGCCTACTGCCAGGCACTGTCGGCAGCCGACGTGCTGCTGCGGGACGGCTCCGGCATGGCCATCCTGTATCGGCGCCTGGGCCTAGCACCCGGGCTTAACATGAACGGGACTGACTTCATTCCCAGGCTCATGGCCGCATACCGTGGGCGCAAGGTCGCATTCTGGGGCACCCGACAACCTTACCTGAACCAGGCCGTGCAGCGGTGTGAAGCCGAGTTTGGTGTAGTACCCGTGTCGGTACATGACGGTTTCGCCAGCCTCGAAACCTACCTGCAGCTGGCCCGTGAACAGCAGCCCGAACTGATCGTGCTGGGCATGGGCATGCCCAAGCAGGAGGCGGTGGCGGCCAGGTTGGCAGCCGTTGGCGGGCCGTGCCTGATCGTGTGTGGTGGGGCAATCCTGGACTTTCTCGGCGGCAAGGTCAGCCGGGCACCGCATTGGCTAAGGCGGCTGGGGGGAGAGTGGGCGTACCGGCTGTTGCGCGAGCCAAAACGCCTGTTCATGCGCTATGTGGTGGGCAACCCGCTGTTCCTGCTGCGCACCCTGCTTTACCGCAAGGCCGCCGATTCGGCCAGTGGCACTGTGTGAATCGGCCAAAATCCGCGCTGATGGCGGGTGGCTGCTACAGTGAGAGCAGTGGCTTGGGGGCTGCACGATCTTGCTTATCTGCCGTTGTACACGCTGTTTTCAAGACTTGATGCTTGATGGAAGGCACTGGCTACGCTCACACACATGAGGTCTGAAATGGTTTTCGAACCCAGAAGCAGTCGTTCCTTACTCCAAAGAAGAAGCAGCGTAAGTAACGCCATTCAGGCAGGGCTCGATGGCATTGCAGTCACCAGTATTGCCTGGTATCTCATCTACGATCAGTTTGGTTACATTACCTCCGATTATGTAATCATGCTGCTGTTGCTGATTGGCGCACTGGCCGTCATTTACGACCATTATGCGATCTACCGCACCAATGTCGGGCTTTCGATCAAAGCCTTCCGCCTGTTCAAGGCCTGGTCGGCAACGTTCTGTTTTCTCGTGGTCATGGCCTTCCTGACCAAGCAGAGTGAAACGTACTCGCGGTTGTTGGTGGTGCAGTTGTTCATCATTGGCTACATCGCGCAGTTGTTCCTGCACTTTACCGTTCGTGAATTGCAAAAGCGTTTTACTGCCCATGCACGTCTGGATAACGCGCTGATTATCGGCGACGGCGACCTGGCGAATTTTCTTTATCAGAAAATCAGCAACAACCCCTGGTTTGGTGAACGGGTATTGGGGTGCGTACTGCTCGGCAAGGGCGACGGGCAGGGGCGTGACAACGGCGAGGGCAAGCAGCGCCTGCCTGTGCTGGGGCACATTGCAGACCTGGATGAAATCGTCGCCCAGCATGGTATACGCACCGTCTACCTGGTTACGCCGCTCGGTGGCTCCGAGGTCATCAACGATGTGTACTTCAAGTTGCTCGACAAGTGCATCGCGGTGAACTGGGTGCCGGATATCTTTTCGTTGCGCCTGATCAACCACAGTGTGCGGGAAATTGCCGGGATTCCTGTGCTGACCTTGTCGGAAACGCCCCTGACGGGCATGAGCCTTTTTCTAAAAAACCTTGAGGACAGGGTGCTGGCAGCAGTCATTCTACTGTGCGCTTCGCCTGTATTGCTGACGGTTGCGCTGGCCATCAAACTCACCAGCCCCGGCCCGGTGTTCTTCCGCCAGGAACGCACGGGCTGGACCGGGGAGTCGTTCAGGATCTGGAAATTCAGGAGCATGCATGTCCACCAGCCCGAAGGTGATGTGGTCAAGCAGGCACAGAAGAATGACCCGCGGCTTACCCGGATTGGCGCCTTCATTCGTCGCACCAGCCTGGATGAATTGCCACAGCTGTTCAATGTGCTGACCGGGGAAATGTCGCTGGTCGGGCCGCGACCGCATGCGCTGCAGCATGACACCTTGTATTCCCAGGACATCGTTGATTACTTTGCCCGCCACAACATCAAGCCGGGCATGACCGGCTTGGCCCAGGTACGTGGCTTCAGGGGAGAGACCAAGGATATCGAGCAGATGATCCAGCGGGTGGACTCTGACATCGAGTACATCAACAACTGGTCGCTGTGGCTGGACTTCGTGATTCTGGTGCGCACCCTTAATGCCTTTACCGGCAAGCAGGCTTACTAGTTATTGAAAGCTGGCGAGATCCCTGTAGGAGCGGCCGTGTACAGGCTGGCTATTCCTTGTTCAGCGGGTGCAATTCCCGGAATCCTCGCGCTTCCTCCACCAGCCAGTCATGCACCGCCCGGGCCCCAGGCTGGTTCAACCCGCCTGGCGGGTAATGCACCACGTAGCGTTTGTGGTTGGCGATCGGCACGCCGAACGGCACGATCAATGCGCCGCGCTCCAGTTCGTCATTCAACAGTGTGCGACGGGCGATCGCTACGCCGATGCCGGCGATGGCCGCTTCGATGGTCAGGTGGTTGCGGTTGAAGGTGTGCCCACGCCGCACATCCAGGCCGGCGGCGCCAATACCCTCCAGGTAGAACTCCCACTCCGCATACTCCGAACTGCCACGCCATGCCGTGATGTCGTGCAGCAGCGGGTAGTGCGCCAGGTCCGCCGGCCCATGCAGCGGCGGGCGCCCGCGTAGCAGGGTAGGTGAGCACACCGGAAAGATCTGCTCGTCCAGCAGCGGGGTCGAGAGCATGCCAGGGTAGCTGCCATCGTTCAGGTCGATAGCCAGGTCGAAATCGCCTGGGGTCAATGCCTGGGCACTGTCCTCGGCCACCAGGCGCAGCTCGATGTCCGGGTAACGCTGCTGAAAACGCGGCAGGCGCGGGGTGAGCCATTTGGCCAAAAAAGACGGGATCGAGCGCACGCGCAAGGTGCCGCGGATTTCACCGGCATCCAGGCGCAACAATTCGGCCTCGATGCTGCCGTAGGCTTCTGTCACCGTCTGGGCCAGGCGTTGCCCTTCGGCGCTCAGCTCCACACCCCGTGCCCGACGCAGGAACAGCCGGTAACCCAGGCGCTCTTCCAGCTGGCGCATCTGCTGGCTGACAGCACCTGGGGTAATGTGCAGCTCTTCGGCGCAGCGGGTGAAGGACAGGTGCCGGGCTGCGCAGGCGAATACATGCAGCCAGACGAACACCTGACCATTGAGTTGTCGTCGCATCGTTTAGCACCACTAAAGCCTTGCTTAGAAAGATTCGTTGGTCATTCGTGAATGAGCGCGTCAGTATCGCGCAAAATCGCAATACCGCTCAATTTCTTCAGATAACCGTGCCGTGGATTCATCTCAGGGCATGGTCAGGCATTAGCATGGCTATCAGTGTTTTCGACCTTTTCAAAATCGGCATCGGGCCGTCCAGCTCTCACACCGTCGGCCCGATGCGGGCAGCCGCGACGTTCGCCCAGGCCCTGCGTGAGCTGGGGGTGCTGACGCGGGTCACGCGCGTTGAAGTGCGGTTGTATGGCTCGCTGTCGGCTACCGGGGTTGGCCATGCCACCGATCGCGCCTGCCTGCTGGGCCTGATGGGCCAATGGCCAGACCGGATCGATCCGACCACCATCGATTCGCGTATCAGCCAGGTGCTGCAGGAGCATTGCCTGATATTGGATGGCAGCCACCCGATGACCTTCGAGTATGGCCGTGACATGTTGCTGCTCGACGAAAACCTGCCTTATCACCCCAATGCCATGAGCCTGGAGGCGCTGGACGGGCAGGGCAGCCTGCTGTGCCAGACCTACTATTCAGTGGGCGGTGGATTTATCGTCGAGCAGGCCGAAATCGATGCCCCTGCCGCCGAAAGCAACGCAGTGGTCCTGCCCTACGAATTCGACAGTGCGGCCCAGCTGCTGGCCTTGTGCAAAACGCACGGTTTGAGCGTTGCGCAACTGATGATGGCCAACGAACGTGCCTGGCGCCCGGAAGCCGAAGTGCGTGAAGGTTTGCTGCGTATCTGGGCCGCCATGCAGGCGTGCGTTCAGAACGGCCTGCGCAACGAAGGCATCCTGCCGGGTGGGCTGCACGTCAAACGCCGCGCCGCGCGGCTGCACCGCAGCTTGCAGGAACTGGGCAAGCCCAACGTGATTGGCTCGACCCTCAGCGCCATGGAGTGGGTGAACCTGTTCGCCCTGGCGGTCAATGAAGAGAATGCTGCCGGTGGGCGCATGGTCACTGCACCAACCAACGGTGCGGCCGGTATTATCCCGGCGGTGCTGCACTACTATATGAAGTTCAACCCCAGTGCCAATGACGCGGATGTGGTGGACTTCCTGCTCGGCGCCGCAGCGGTCGGTATTTTGTGCAAGAAAAACGCGTCGATTTCGGGGGCCGAAGTCGGTTGCCAGGGCGAGGTGGGCTCAGCGTGTTCGATGGCCGCTGCCGGCCTGGCGCAAGTGCTGGGTGCAACACCGCCACAACTTGAGAACGCCGCCGAGATTGCGCTGGAGCACAACCTCGGGCTGACCTGCGACCCGGTCGGTGGCCTGGTGCAGGTGCCGTGCATCGAGCGCAATGCGATTGCTGCGGTAAAGGCGATCAATGCCGTACAGATGGCGTTGCGTGGGGATGGCGAGCACTTCATCTCACTTGACCGGGTAATCCGCACCATGCGTGATACCGGGGCGGACATGCATGCCAATTACAAGGAAACTTCGCGCGGCGGTTTGGCGGTTGCATTCGTAGAGTGTTAGTGGGCCTGATAAAACTGCTAGTTCCACATGCTCAAGTATATCCGGATAATGAAGCAACAGACATTCGGATTGCTGTGTATGGGAATTACACAAATGAAGAAATACGTCGAAAAGCTTTTTTATGAGGGGCGGTCTTTGGTGTGTCAGGTCGGTACTGCTCACACACGGCTGCTCTACGCAAACGATCGGCTGTTGTCGCAGCAGCGAGAGAGAGCAGGGCTGGTTCAAACCATCGGGCGCAATTCTGTGGTCGCTGTATGGGAGTCAGGCATTTTAACTCGGGAGGCTTATTCCCCATATGGTGCGTCGTCGTCGGGACAAGCGCTGACGCCGGTGGGGTTCAATGGGCAGTGGCGCGACGTGTTGATGGACAGTTACCCGCTGGGTCAAGGTAAACGTCTTTATAGGCCAAGGCTCATGCGGTTCCTTGCTCCTGACTCGCAGAGCCCTTTTGACCGTGGGGGTATGAATGCCTATTGCTACTGCTCTGCAGATCCCATCAACTTCCATGATCCTTCCGGGGAAGCGCATGTCAAAATTTTAGGCGTCAAGCTACCTTTGAGGGTTTCATCAGGATTAGGTAAGGCATTGAGAGCAAACGATCTCCCCACGCTATCGAAGCGATCTGTCAGGGACTCTTTGATGCATGATCTATCGTCGGAATTCGCGAGTGGAAGAGCCAATTCTCCCTCGCTAATTATCGTGCCGGCTAGAAAGGATGAAAGTAATACCTTCACCTACAGGGGCAATCGCTACAGGTTTACGCCGGCAGAAATGGTGAGTTCAAGTCACCATGTAACCGGCACTA
>NZ_JBICMM010000044.1:0-49675 GCF_043106425.1 Pseudomonas sp. FYR_2 | reverse complement strand
CGAATTCAAAGTCGCATCGACCTTCACGAACGCTACCGATCCGGATCGGGTCGAAGGCACATGCTGGACGGCGTCAGCAGCCAAATACTGGACGGAGAATATGTCGAGCATGGAAAAGCTGGCAAGCGGCCAGCATCGTGAAGTGGGCTTGAAATCAATCTTTCCGTCAAGTGCGAGCTTATACGTGAGCGTACCGAGGTCACACTTGCTGTCTTTCACCAGCCCGCAAGGTATCGAGCATTGTGTCCCGAGAAGCGGTGTAAATCATCCTGCTAAGTTTCTGAGCCTTAACCCTACTTAATGCTTGATCAGCAGAAAACCAAGATTGACCATGTAAGGATTATTCCTTACCATTCGATCAATACATCCGGGAGAACACCCATGCCTGCCATCCACGAAATCGCAACGCTAACCTCGAAGGGGCAGGTCACACTGCCCAAATCCGTTCGCCAGCTTTTGGGCATAGACACTGGTGGCAAGATCGCGTTCGAGGTGCGCGGGGGTGAAATCGTGGTCAGCCGCGTAGAAACCACCCACGAAGACCCTGCCATCGGTGCGTTCCTGGGTTTGCTGGAGGCTGATATCCGAGGCGGCCGCAACCTCACCACCCTAACGGAAGACTTGGCGCAAACCATGCTCGCCAACGCAAACTACTCCGTAAACCTGGACGAAGATATCGATGGTGAGGTCGCGATCTGATGCTGCGATATGGCTGGACACTGTTGTTCCATGAAGGTGTGACTTTACAGCTACGCAAATTGCAAGAGGCCGCCGCCCGGGCCGAGCAGAACGACCCGCAAGGTTTTGAAAGCAACGCCAACGTGAAGCTGTTTCGGGCATTGAGCCATCTGATCATGGAGGCTGTGCCTGCCGACCCGGGCCGTGATGAGTTCCGCCAAGGCAACACGCTGGGCACCGCCTACCGACATTGGCGGCGGGCAAAGATCGGTAGGCGCTTTCGACTGTTCTTTCGCTACGACTCAAGATCCAAGGTCATCGTCTATGCATGGGTCAACGACGAAAATACCCTCCGGTCTGCAGGCAGCAAATCCGATCCCTACGCCGTATTCGAGAAGATGCTGGGCCGCGGCAACCCTCCTGATGACTGGGGTGCGCTGATTACTGCAACGCGTAGCGACTGGGACGAGCCCAAAGCATAAGCTGCGAGACTGGGTGAGGAATTGCACGTTTGCCCCCTCGATGCGTCCACTGTAGTCCACGCGTAGCTGCTGTAAAAAAGGGTACATCTGGGGGTACAAAATCAATTCCCCATTCATAAGCTTTTGATTTAAATCGGCGTCCAAATGTTCTTCGGCGACCCTGACAGTCTTTAGGGGCTTCGCGCATGCTTGTTAGCTGATCATTTCTGCGTTTTTCTAGCCTCGAATAGCCATTTACTTCCAGCTAATTGCTACATTTGGGGCAAATTTGAGGGCATGCTTTGGATGGTTTGAAAAGGATGCCCCCAGCTTGAGGCTCAACAATCATCTTCTCGAAAAATCACCTGCGACAGTTCCCTATCGCCGTTGAATGCTATTGGATCGTCGAGTGATCACGGCCCACAGCCATCAATGGATTTGTCCGTAAGCTTGCTCTTCACAAAGCCCTGCCGCTAACCTTCACCTGACAACAAAACGACGCGTCAATCGACGTGGTTACGCGCTAACTCCACTTGGCTCTCCCCCCCGGTGTCAGGATAGCCATTGAGCGAACTTCATGTATGTGACTAATCAGAACGGCAAGAACTGGCAAAGGTGACCAGCCAGTCCCGAGACGCGGGACTATTGCCCATCCTGAAAAATATATCGTGCTGTCTGCGTGGCAGCTTTTTCGCACAGTGCTTGACCGCAGATCGCATGGCAGCATCCGCCCCATGAACTCGATCGGCCAGTAGTCAAATCCAACCAAAACAAAGTTTCAAATAACAAAGTAAAGCACAACACTTTAGAAAGACAAATCACACCCTACCAAAAACTTGCGATAAGCACAGACAGATCCCGCCACAGCATAAAAACTTGATTATTAAGCAGACTAAAACAGTGAATTAACTGGCAGCACATTTACACAGCACGCAGGAAGCTTAGAATTAACCCTACCGAGACCAAGCAGTAGCAGTAACTTCTGATCCGGTAGAAAAAATCATGTTCCTCAGCGTGGAAATGTAAAAGTGAAATACCTGTTCGCAATAATCGCCTTTGCCGTTGCCAGCCATTCATTCGCCGCACAAACCAGTGATGAGTCCAGCCAACACACATCAAGCAATGTCGAGAGCTATCATTACGGAATGGCGATGGACATCGCCCATGTCATTTCGATAACCAGCAACGATGAGAGTGGATGCGGTGTGGTGCCTGCCAGCATCACTTATGTTGACCACCAGGGTGTAACCCATACCATCGACTACCTCAAAGTTTCCAACCTGAGCCAGTGTGACAATGGTTAATCTAATAGCCTGGAGCGAGCCTGCCACTCGCTCCGGCTTGCAATGCCGCCTCATCACCCTGTAGCCGTGTTGGAAGTTGCGCCTTCAAGAATTCGACCCAGGTTCTGACCTTGGCATCCAGAAAGTGCCGTGAAGGATAAATCACCGAAATACTTCTCTGGTTGGCCTTTACCGTGGGCAACACCCTGATCAAGTCACCTCTGGCGATTGAATTCGCAGCCACATAGCTGGGTATGAGACAAACACCCATGTTTTCCTTTGCCGCTTGAGCGATTGACCCAGCCACGTTGACCGTGAACGTTTGTCTGGGAGAAATCACTTCATCCATGTCATACCCATCAATTTCCCAACCCTTCGGAAAACTGGGGTCATGAAGCCTGAGGCAGGTATGGTCTTTCAATTGATCAATTTCCTCCGGTAACCCATGTTCCTGGATATAAGCCGGGCCTGCGCAAAAAACGCTGTAGGTCTCTCCCAGTTCTCTGGCAATGAAACTGGAATCAGAAACCCGGCTGTCCGCCGAAATGACTAGATCATAGCCTTCGGCAAGCAAGTCCGGAGAGGCTTGCGACAGGTTGAGTTCAAAGTCTACATTGGGCTGCAGCTGAGAATACTTGGCGATCAACGGAATAATATGATAATGGCCGATGCCGTTCGGCGAGTGCATGCGCAATTTGCCAAAGGCTTCCAGATGCGCCCCCGCCGCTTCAAGCTCCGCAAGTTTCAGGTCCTCCAGCAGCACTTTGCAGCGTTCAAGATAACGGTAGCCGGCTTCAGTTAACGCCACCTTTCGTGTCGTTCTGTTTATCAGTTTTGCCCGCAGATGAACTTCAAGATCCGAAATGCTTCGCGAGACATGCGGGGTCGAGTACCCCAACGACTCCGCGGCGGCGGTGAAGCTGCTGAACTCCGCTACCCGAACAAAAATATGCATGGCATGTACAATATCCATTTCCTGATCCTGATCAAGGTTCTACAAGCGCGAACGCCAACCAAAATCGACGTCAACTTTCCCGACGCATCACGCGAAGGCCTGCGCCAGATGTTCAATGACAAAGCGGATACGCGCAGTGTGTCTGAGGTCCTTGTGGGTGACCATCCAGACGTCATAAGACTTGGCTCTTACCCGATCGGGCCACACTCTTTGAAGCCCGTCACGGATTCCCATTTCAATCGGGATTTCTCCGATGCCCAGGCCTTCCTTTATCGAACGCCGCACCATCATGCTGGTATTGGCGGCCACCACTACCCGGCCTTGCTTAATGCTTTCATCGACCAGCCTGGGGTGGCCCCGGTCTCTCCAGTAAGGCTCATACATGACCAGGTCGTGCCCCTCAAACCCTGTGCCAGGCTCCGGCTCGCCATGTTTCTCTATGTATTGCGCAGATGCGAACAACCCCATCGGCCACTCGGCCAGCTTTCGCAGTATCAAATCAGGGTTCTCCGGACGCTGATTTCGCAGTGCGATATCAGTCTCTCGCTTTGACAAATTCACAATTTCCGATGTGCTGTTCAAGACAACACGTATGTCGGAGTGCGTAATGTGCAACTGCTTCAATGCCGGTATTACAAAGTCATAGGCCAGTGAGTCCGTTGTAGATAAACGCACTTCCCCCGCTTGCTCCTGGTCGGCTCCACGTGTTCGACGAGCCAACTCCATGGCGGCGCTTTCCATTTTCTCCGCCATTTCGAATGCCACTTCTCCGATGGCGGTCAGTTGATAACCCGTGGGCGTGCGCAGAAACAGAGTAGATCCCAGATCTTCCTCCATCGCGGCAATCCGCCTTCCCACCGTCGCTTGGTCAATCCGAAGCACGCGCCCCGCGCGGCGCAACGTCAACTCTCGCCCAAGCGCCAGCAAGACCCGTGCATCATCCCAGTTCATAAGCTTTTTTCCTTGAAGAACAACTGCAACAGAGCGTCGCAAAAACGCCGCGCGCCCCAGGCTCAACACTTTCGTACCCTTGATTTCACGCTAGCCGTGTTGGCTGGCTTTCACTCTTTTTCAGGAATATTCCATGAGCATAACCAACAGCAAGCCGTCCGTTGAGATGACGGCTATTGAAATTACCCGGCCTGGTGGCCCGGAGGTTTTGAAACCGACCCGGCGAGCGGTCCCGACGCTGGGGCCTCGTGATGTCCTGATCGAAGTTCATGCAGCGGGCGTAAACGGACCAGACCTTCTTCAGCGCAAAGGGCTCTACGACCCGCCCGCCGGAGCCTCCGACATTCCTGGCTTGGAGATCTCAGGCGTGGTCGCGGTGGTAGGCGATGAAGTCACGCGCTTCTCTGCCGGCGACAAGGTCATGGCGCTGGTTCCAGGCGGTGGATATGCCGAGTACGCCGTGTCGGATGAGCGGACGGTTGTACATTTGCCAGCTGGGCTTTCCATGCAGGAAGCTGCGGCTGTTCCTGAAACCTTCATGACGGTATGGGTCAATCTCTTTCAACGCGGTCAGTTCAAAGCAGGCGATTCGGTACTTATCCACGGAGGCGCCTCCGGCATCGGCACCACCGCAACCATGCTGGCCAAGGCTTTTGGCGCCTCTAAAGTGTTCACAACCGTCGCCAATAAAGAGCAGCAGGTTGCAAGCCAGAACCTGGGGGCCGATGTGGCGATAAATTACAACGAACAGGACTTCGTCGATGAAGTCATGCAGGGCACTAACGGCCAGGGCGTTGACGTCATTGTCGATATCATTGCCGGCGACTATGTTTCGCGAAACTTCCGGGTCGCCGCCATGAACGGTCGAATCGTGCAAATTGGTGTCATCAAAGGCGCCGCAACCAACGTCGATCTTTTCCCAATGCTTGTCAAGCGCCTGACTCATATCGGTTCGACCTTGCGTTCAAGAACCCATGACGACAAGGCCAGCATTCTGGCGGAGCTTGAACAGCACGTCTGGCCACACCTCAAGAACAACACCATAAAGCCGCTGCTTTACAAAGAATTTCCACTTTCGGACTCAGACAAGGCCCATGCCCTCATGGAGTCTGGACAACACATCGGCAAGGTTGTCTTGAACGTGTCAACGAAAACCTAATTCAAGCATGACGCTGCCTTCAAGGCAGCGTCATCTTTTTTAGCTGAGCCTCTACGCAACCACCACCCTGTTCAATAGATTGTCCACGACCACCGGGGTTTCGAACAACTCAACGCTCGGCGGTGTTCCGTATTTGCCCTCAACAAAAGCTTTCCACTCATCTGTGTATTGCGCCAGCGCCTGTTCTCGCGACTCCCACAAATAGACGCCGCCTACAGAGCGGCCATCTTCGGCCAATAAATAGTATTTCCTGACAAGCCCGGGCACAGCTTGGTATTGCACTGCTGTGCTTTTGAAAATGTCCTTGGCTGCCGCCAACTCAAGCCCTTCAGGAAGGCGAATGCGCACCACTGCCGTAATCATCGTAGCAACTCCTTTTAAAGACCCGCGCAGGCGTGACCGCCATCGACAATGATCTCTGCACCCGTCATGCCACGCCCAGCTTCAGAGGCCAGGAGCAACAGGGCACCATCAAGATCACTGCTCGTGCAAAACCGACGACTGGGTATACGCGCACGCAACCGTTCACCGGCGTCACTGGTAAGAAACGCGTCGTTGATTTCCGTAGCGATGTACCCAGGCGCAAGCGCGTTCACCCGTATTCCGTGACGTGCCAGCTCCAACGCGAGTGATCGGGTTAAATGGCTAAGCCCTGCCTTGGCCGCACAGTAAGGCCCTACACCTCCTCCGGTGCGGCTTGCGAGGATCGAGGTGATATTGATCACACTCCCCCCCTGCCCGGCCTTGACCATCCGTTTGGCCGACTCCTGCGCCACGATCCACGCGCCTTTGAGGTTGGTATCTAAAATGGCTTGCCAATCCTGATCGTCGTAATCGAGCACGCGTTTGGTATCGCTTACGCCGGCATTGTTGACCACGATATCCAGCCCACCAAAATCCGCTTCGATGGCGTCGATGCACTCGATCACCGATTGGCGCGAAGTCACATCCAGCGCGTAGGCTCTTGCGTCGTGCCCCTCGAAACGCAAGCCGCTTACCAGGTCATGAAGGCGATCGACGCGCCGAGCCGCAACCGCAACACGAGCACCTGCCGAAGCCAAGGTCTTGGCAAAGTGCAAACCCAGGCCACTCGACGCCCCGGTCACCAGCACACGTTTACCGGTCAGAACAAAGAGCTTGGAGACGAGAGCGCTCACTGTTCACCTCCGACGACACGGTCCAGGATTTTTCGTGCAAGGCTCATCCGATGGACTTCGTTAGGGCCGTCATAGATGCGGAAACCGCGGGCGTCTAGGAAAATCCGATCGACGATCGCCTCGCTGGTAACCCCTTGCCCGCCCAAAACCTGCACGCTGCGGTCAATCACTCGCCAAATGCCCTCCGAGCTCACCACTTTGGCAATGCTCGACTCGAAATTGCCACGTGCGCCCTGGTCCAGCACCCAGGCGCAGTTCCAGATGATCAAGCGTGTGGTGAGCAGGTCCATTTCGTTGTCGGCGAGCATAAAGCCCACCCCCTGGTGATCGCCCAGCCGCTTGCCAAAGGACTCGCGCCGCTTGGCGTAGGCGCAGGCCACATCGTGAGCACGACGTGCTTGGCCCAGCCAACGCATGCAGTGGGTCAGGCGTGCCGGCGCCAGTCGCACCTGGGCATACCGGAAGCCCTTGCCGACTTCACCTAGAACGTGGGTAGCGGGCACGCGAAGATTTTCAAAACGCAGCACCGCATGGCCACCGGTGAAACAGCTGTCCAGGGAGTCCATCATTCGCTCGAGAATGAAACCTGGCTGGTTCGTATCGGTGAGGAACATCGTGGCGTTACCGTCTTCGGTCCGGGCCATGATGATGGCGAAGCCTGCCCCCTCAGCGCCGGTAATGAGCCACTTCTGGCCATTGATGATGTAATCGTCACCGTCTCGGACGGCCGTGGTGGCAAGCATGGAAGGGTCAGAACCTGCCCCGGGCGCAGGCTCGGTCATGGCGAAGCAGGAGCGAATGTGACCTTGTACGAGGGGCCTCAACCAGCGGTCTTTCTGCGCTTCGGTGGCGACAACTTCCATCAGGTGGATGTTACCTTCGTCGGGCGCATGAATATTCATCGCCGTGGGGCCCAAGGGTGAGTAGGCGGCCTCCTCGAAGATTACAGCCTTTTCAACGTGACTCAGGCCCTGCCCGCCCATCTCGCGGGAAGCGTGCAGGGTCAGCAGGCCCTTGGCACGCGCCTTTTCGACGAGCGCGTGCCGAAGTTCTTCCGACGGGCCATGGGGGCTTTGTCGAGGGTCAGCTTCCATGGGAATGATGTCGTTGAGGATGAATTCTCGGACACGCGACTGCAGCGCAATCAGATCATCGGGAAATGCGAAGTTCATTGTTGTTTCCTCGGATAGTCCTGAGTCAGGCCAATGGCTTGCCCGGGCGAATGTGGCGGTAAAGGTTCTCTAGGACGGTGTCGCGAATACCTACCTTGCCTGGGTCGTAGGGCGTGACATTGAGCGCGCGGATGATCGCGGCGAATGAGCCATCGCCCTCCCCGTCGATGTCGATGACATTGAGACACGCGGTGTCCTGTTCGAAAGCCGCAATCCCTGGCAGGTCTGTACCCGCGGCCCATGCCAGGACGATGCGGTTGACGGCGTCATGGGCAACGATCAGCAGCGACTCCCAGCCATCCTCGTTCAGCACTGCGTGAAACTTGTCCAGCACGCGTTGGCTGAAATCGCTCCAGCGTTCGCCGCCCAGGAACGTGGCATCAGGCTCGGCGGCATTGCGATAGGCGCCCACGATGGCTTCTTGCATGGATGGCTCAGGTATCTCACGCAAACGGCCGGCTCTGATTTCGCGTAACGCAGGCGTGGATTCAACCTTCAGCGCTCGCCCCATCAGCACGAGGTCGAGTGTTTGCTGCGCCCGCGGATAATCGGAAACCAATACGCGATCCAACGCAGTTGCGCGCATCACCTCCCCAAGCGCTCTTGCCTGCAAAGCACCTTGGTCGGAGAGACTCACCGAGCGCGGGTCCAAAGGACGGCCTTGTGCGTCGAAATAATCGACATGGCCATGACGAACCAGATAACAGCGTCGTCGTTTGACCCCGATGCTATTTGCCATGGCACGCAACCTTCGGATTACTGATGGCCAGTCGTGCATGGGTAATTTGTCTCAGGGCTTCAAGCATGTTGGACTGCGCAGAGTCGGCATTATCGAAAACACCTTTTCTGATGAAACCGACCAGCAAGTGGCGCGCATGGGCCGGTGTCAGCTTCAACAGCCCATGGCGCCCCATGACTTCGCCCAGGACATTCGATTCAAGTGCGCTGACTTCTGCGCGCAGCTCGATCTCTCGGGCAGCGATTGACATGGCCCGGGCAATCATTCTGCATTCGTAGTGGTTCGCCTCACCCAGCAAGGGCAAAAGGTCGTCGATCAGGACATGTCGGGCCGTGTTCAAAAGGTCAATCGCGCTGACGTTGCTAGCGTTCATACGGTTTCTCCACTGAGGGCCAGGATTTCATGTTCGAGTTCGGGCAGCAGATGGCCAGTCAGCGCCAATTCAAGAGAGGGCTGCTGGCCGGAGATATGCCGCTGCACTTGCTGCAGCGCCACGACCGCCCAACGTAGATGAGCCATCAGTTGCCAGTACCGCAGCTCTTCATGACTCACCCAGTAACCGGATACAGACGCGTAGCCGGCCAGGAAGGCGTCGATGTCCCCTATACCGCCCGCCTCACGGTCTCGCCGGGCAAAGCGCCAACAACGGGCTGTGAACCAGCCAATATCCTCACGGGGGTCTCCCCAACCGGTGAACTCCCAATCCAGGATGCCGCTGAGCTGGCCTTGCTCGACCATGAAGTTGCCAGTGCGGTAATCACGATGGATCAGCCCGGCAGGCAACGGTGCGGGCTTGTTGAGTTCACACCATCGAAGCCCCCATTCGACGACCGGATGGTTGTCGGGCAATGCATCCAGAAACCGCCGGTACTGGTCGATGCTGGCCTGTATGGGGTCAGCGGCCGGTGGTGCGAGAAACGCCAGCATTGGATGGTACGGTCGGATCTGGTGCAGTTGGGCGAGATTCAGACCAAGCGATCTGCACAGTTCGTCGCGCTTTGGATCAAGGCCTGGATCTGATGTCAGCAGATGGCCGTTGGTAATGCCGTTCAACTTACGCATGATGAAGAACGGGCGGCCTATGACCGAGGCGTCTTCGCATAACCAAAGCGGCTCTGGTACGCGGACTCCAGCAGTGTGAACGGCCGCCAACACCGCAAACTCTTCTGCGCGGCTCATGCTGACAGCCACGGAAGAAGCGGCATCGGTTCGCAGCACCCAGCTGTCGACGAATGTGTTTGTCCCAAACTGGACTGTGCCATTCAGTAGCCAATTTTCCTGAATGGCGCCACCTGAAAGGCGCTGGCCCTGGTCTATGTTCACCAGATCGGCGCCGAGTTGTTGCTGCAAATATCGCGCAAGTGCCGGGTACGCATCTGGGATACTGACCCGAACATCTGCGGGGCGTGGGTTGGGAATGCTGTTCATCGCAATATCGAACTCGCTCTAATGACTCAAAGCCACTGAGCAAGAGCTGGGCCAGATGACGATAAATTTTAATTTATTCTTTTAAATCAATTAGTTATCGAGCTTATTGATTGAACCAGCAGTTGTCGAAGCACGTTCCTCGTTGCAGACCTGAAATTTCTGTTTCAACATGGAAAAAATTGTCGAGTGTTCAATCATGCGTGGTCGAGAGTACTTTCCCAAGGTGGTTGCCCTGATTACCCACCTTCGTCTGCCTGAGGGGCTCAGCCGCATGGCGCGAATAGTCGAAGAGGTGATTCCCGACTATGCCGGCCGTGCGCGCGTCGAAATTGTCGAAACCACGGTCGGCGAACTGCGCAGCACAGGCCTTGAGTTGGAGGCCAGAGGGGATGTGGACGTCATCATCTGCTCGGGCGCAACCTCCGAGTACCTGAGGCAGCACATCGCAACGGCCATCCTGTCGATTCGCATGGGCGAGTATGACCTCATCCGAGCCTTGGACCTCGCCCGCGCCCAAGCCACCCAGGTCGGTATTCTCAGTTTCCAGCACGCTCATCCAGAGCTTGAAGCGATGTCATCGCTTTTTACCGTCGATATCCGCCAGGCCACCTACACCAGCTATGAAGAGGCTCGCCAGCAGGTACACCGCCTGGTCGATGATGGATACCGAGTGGTGGTAGGCTCATCCACCGCCGTTGAACTTGCCGAGTCGGTGGGCGCACAGGGTGTACTGGCGCTGAACACCGACACAGTGCGGCGCGCCATGGAAGATGCATTGGCCATCTGCCGCAGTCGCCAGCAGAGCCTGGTTCAACAACAGCGCCTCAATTCGATACTGCGCAACTTGTCCGATGGCGTAATCGCGGTGGACGCTGAAGGGCTCGTTCAGTCCCTGAACCCACGCATGGCCGCACTTCTCGGTATTTCCAGCGAGTGGGCACGCGCACGCCCGCTCGCCGAGGTCATCCCGGGCCTGGATATAACGGCGGTACTTTGCAGTGGTGAAAGCGAGGAAAACCGGATTCTGAAAGCAGCGGGCCGGACACTGGCGGCGAACATCACGCCCATCATCGAAAACGACAAGCCCGACGGGGTCGTCATCACCTGTCAGGAAGCGAATGCAATCCAACGCGCGGACCGGCGTATCCGCAGTCAGGTGAAGCCCAAGCAGTTCACGGCTCGCTATCACTTTGAACAAATGCTTGGAGACACAGCCGGGTTCCAGGCCATGCTGGGGCTTGCCCGCCACTACGCGGAGGCCGACGCCACTGTGTTGATTCACGGAGAGAGCGGGACGGGCAAGGAGCTACTGGCACAAAGCATACATAACGCCAGCCAACGCCAGGCAGGCCCTTTCGTTGCAATCAACTGCGCAGCCTTCCCTGAAACATTGCTCGAAAGTGAGCTGTTCGGTTACGAGGAAGGTGCCTTCACCGGTTCGCGCAAGGGTGGCAAGGCTGGCTTGATAGAAAACGCCCACACCGGGACCCTGTTCCTCGATGAAATCGGTGATATGCCGGTCACCTTGCAAACGCGCTTGCTACGCGTGCTTCAAGAACGTGAGGTGTTACGCCTGGGGGCGGCAGAGCCGACACCGGTAGACATCCGGGTAATCGCTGCCACCCACCGGGACCTTCGCCAACGCATCACCGAAGGTTGTTTCCGCGAAGACCTCTACTATCGCCTCAACATCCTGCGCTTGACCATGCCACCCCTGCGCGAACGCTCCCGCGACATTCCAATGCTTGCCAGGTCAATTCTGGACAAACTGACGGGACACAGCTCGGCCACTGAATCGTCCAGCAGCCTGCTCGAGAGGCTCATGCCTCAACTGGAGCGGCACAGTTGGCCAGGGAACATTCGAGAGCTGGAAAACATCGTCGAGCGTGCGGCGCTGTCAGCAAGTGCACTGCAAGGCCAGGACAACGCTCGGCTGTTACAGGCCTTGTTCGACGAACTGTTCGAGCCGGCCCCGCATGCGACATTGCAAGGCATGACAAGCCAGGACCTGCGCAGCCACAGTCGCGCCGAAGAAGTAAGGCGAGTTCGGGAAGTGCTGGCTCATTGCGCAGGTGACATGGATGAAGCCGCCAAGCGACTTGGCATCAGCCGTACGACCTTGTGGCGGCGCCTCAAGGATGAAAAAAGCTAAGCGTCTGCGCCTTTGCAACCTTGAAATCCGATTCAATTCTGAAATCAGCTTTTCAGGACCTGCCGAACCCCGGAAAATTGACCCTAAGTACAACCATATGATTTTTATCGCTTTTTTCACGCACCCCGATTGATCTGCAAATTGGCACACCCCTTGCTCCTTGCTCATTCCAAGCTCGGCGCCCTCGCGCGCCCAGCCTAGAACCTCAAGAAGAACAAGGCTGGAGGTGCCTGTGCAAGGCATGATGATGAACTTCAACCTGAGTATCGCCGCGGTCATGCGGCAGGCACTCATGGTTGCTGCCGATACCGAGATTGTCTCTCTCTTCGCCGATGGCCGAGTACATCGATACACGTACGCCAACGCCTTTGCCAGAGCACGACGATTAGCCGATGGGTTGGACGCACTGGGTTGCCCTGACGATGCGAGGGTGGGCACCCTGGCCTGGAACGATCATCGGCACTTCGAACTGCATTACGCGATTCCATGCTCGGGGCGAATCTGCCATACCATCAACCCCAAATTGTCCCCAGAACAGATCAGCTACATCATTCGCCACGCTGAAGATGATGTGTTGTTCGTCGATCCGCAGTTCATTCCTTTGCTGGAAAGCATTCAACCCGAGCTGGATCGCGTACGCTGGTACGTTGCCCTGTGCGCTTGGGACGAGATACCGGACAGCACCCTCCCTAACCTGCTCAGTTACGAAACGCTGATTGCAGACGCCAATGATGACTACAGCTGGCCAGAGCTGGATGAGAGCCGCGCCAGCGGGCTTTGCTATACCTCCGGGACTACGGGAAACCCCAAAGGCGTGCTGGCAAGTCACCGCAGTACCGTCTTGCACGGCATGGCGCAAAACATGGCGGACAATGTTGGTTTGCGTGCCCTCGATGTTGTAATGCCGATGGTCCCCATGTTCCACGTCAATGCCTGGGGCATGCCATACAACGCCGCAATGGTGGGAGCGAAACTGGTGCTGCCGGGGCCAAGAGTCGGCGATGCTGCAGCCATGGTCAGGCTGATCAACCAGGAGCACGTGAGTTTCTCCCTGGCTGTACCCACTTTGTGGTCCAACATCTCGACCTATCTCGATGCCCAGGGCGAGCGTATTCCTACTTTGAAACGTGCCGTCAGCGGTGGCGCGGCGTGTCCACTTTCGCTGATTCACGCCATGGGGCGTCACGGTGTGGCCTTGGAAAATGGTTGGGGCATGACCGAGCTGAGTCCGATGGGCAGCTACAACCGCCATCAGCCATGGTACGACGTGTTGCCAGAAGAGCCCCGTAGCCAGCAAGTGCTCAAGTCAGGCCGGGTCTTGTTCGGCGTCGAGATGCGCATCGTCGATGAGGCCGGCAATGCGCTGAGCCACGACGGCCAGTCCTCCGGTTCACTGCAGGTACGTGGCCCTTGGGTATGCAGTGGCTACTTCGGCCAGCCTGCTTCGCACGTATGGTTCGATACCGGCGATGTGGCAACCATTGACCGGCGCGGGTACCTGCTGATCACCGACCGTATCAAGGACGTCATCAAGTCTGGCGGCGAGTGGATCTCCTCTGTCGAGATCGAGAATGCGATAACGGCTCATCCGTTGATCGCGGAGGCGGCCGTCATTGGTGTACCGCATGCGCGTTGGAGCGAACGTCCTTTGCTGATCGTTGTGCCGAAGCATCCCGAAAAAGTCCCTCGACACGATGAGCTCATCGCATTCCTGGAAGGGCGAATTCCCAAATGGTGGCTGCCCGATGCAAGCGAGTACCTGAACGAACTGCCCCATACCGCCACTGGCAAGGTGAGTAAAAAGACCTTGCGCGAGCAATTCGACCATTACGTCTGGCCTTGACCCGACACCCTGTTACGCACCGCGCTAATTGGCTCGCCTGCTGGTGAGCCAACAGGTAGCCCTACAACAATAAAACGGAGGCGCCATGAACAAGGTCACTGTCTCACAGGCCGAGCACTACCAACGAATCCGGGAAAACCCTGGGTTCATCGCATTGATCAATGCCCGCTCAAGGCTTACATGGGGGCTGAGTGCGCTGGTGCTCTGTTCCTATTTCTCGTTCATGGCAGTTGCCGCCTGTCGGCCGCAGCTACTGCAGATACCCCTGCATCAAAGCAGCCACCTGTCGTCAGGTATCCCCATTGCGATCTTGCTGATAGTGATGGCCTGGTTGCTGACCGGTTGGTACGTGCACCGTGCCAACACGCACTTCGACAAACTCAGTGCGAAGATCGTCGAGGAGTGCCAGTGATGAAGCCCATCCATGCCTTGCTTGCCGTCATCGCCTTGCCTTGGCAACCCGTGTACGCGTCCACCGTTGTCGCTACAGAACCCGGTGTGAACCTGAATGCGATCGGCATGTTCCTGTTATTCGTATCCATTACGCTGGTCATCACGTGGTGGGCGGCCAGAAGAACCCAATCGACCCGCGACTTCTACACAGCAGGCGGAGGCATCAGCGGCCTGCAAAATGGCTTGGCAATTGCTGGTGACTACATGTCGGCATCGACCCTGCTGGGCTTATCCAGCATGGTGTTCAGCAAAGGCTACGACGGCATCATCTACATGACCGGCTTCTTCGTCGGTTGGCCAATCCTCACGTTCCTGATGGCTGAGCGCCTGCGCAACCTCGGCCGTTTCACCTTCGCAGACATCGTTTCATTCCGCCTGGATCAACGTCGAATACGTGTGCTTGCAGCCTGCGGCTCATTGACGGTGGTGTGTTGCTACCTGCTATTGCAGATGGTGGGCGCAGGTCAGCTGATCAAACTGCTGTTTGGCCTGGACTACCCCGTGGCGGTGGTCATCGTCGGGCTGCTGATGCTGGTGTATGTCATCTTCGGCGGCATGCTGGCAACGACATGGGTGCAGATCACCAAGGCGATCCTGCTGTTGGTGGGCGGGACCCTTCTGATGCTACTGGCCCTGGCGCCCTTCGACTTCAGCCTGGAGCAACTGGCGCGCCGCGCAATTGAGAGCCACTCCGGCGGTTGGGCCATCATGGCGCCCGGTGGCATGTTGGCAAACCCCTTGAATGTCGCCTCCATGGCATTGGGCTTGGTGTTCGGCCTTGCGGGCCTGCCGCATATCCTGATGCGTTTCTTCACCGTGCCCGATGCCCGTGAAGCACGAAAATCGGTGTTCTACGCATCCGGCTTCATCGGCTACTTCTTTGTGGTGGTCTGTGTGTTGGGCTTCGCCGCCATCGTCATCGTCGGCACAGACCCTGCCTACTACGTCGACGGCAAGATTGGCGGAGTGATCCTGGGCGGAAACAACATGGTGGCCATGCACCTTGCCAAGGCTGTCGGCGGCAATCTGTTCTTTGGCTTCTTGTCCGCTGTTGCCTTCGCCACCATTCTGGCGGTGGTCGCAGGGCTGACATTGGCCGGGGCATCCGCCATTTCCCACGACCTCTATGCCATGGTCATCAAGCGCGGCGTCGCCAGTGAAGCCCGGGAGATGCTGGTTTCACGTGCGGCGGTGGTTGCTCTGGGCGTGCTCGCGATCGCGCTCGGCATCCTGTTCGAGCAAGTGAACATCGCATTTCTGGTCGGCCTGACGTTCGGCATTGCCGCCTCGGCCAACTTCCCTGTGCTGCTCATGGCGATGTACTGGAAGGGGCTGACCACACGAGGCGCCATCTACGGCGGCGTGACAGGCCTACTCAGCGCGCTGGGCCTGGTGATTTTGTCGCCGACAGTTTGGGTCACTGTTCTAGGGCACGAACACGCCATCTTCCCTTACGACCACCCTGCACTGTTCGCCATGCCAATGACGTTCCTGGTCATCGTGCTGGTTTCCAAGCTCGACCGCAGCGCCAGAGCAGCGCTCGATCATCAGGGCTTCGACGATCAAATGGTCCGAGCTCAGACTGGCGTGGGCATCGCTGGCGCCAGCGAACATTGACTCATCGGGTAAGCGTTGCCGCCAAGGCCCTACCCGCCACCGCAACAAGAGGTCCAATCAATGCCCGAATACAATGCCCCACTGCGCGACATGCGCTTTCTGCTCACCGAGGTATTTGACGCACCCGCACTGTGGCAACGGCTACCCGCCTTGGCCGAACGAATCGACGCCGATATCGCCGACGCGGTTCTTGAAGAAGCAGCAAAAATCAGCCGCGAACTGGTTGCCCCACTCAACCGCAGCGGCGATGAACAAGGTGCGCAGTGGAACAACGGCGAAGTCACTACCCCCAACGGCTTTCGCGATGCCTACGGCATCTATGGCGAGGGTGGTTGGATCGGGTTGGCGGGCAATCCGCAGTATGGCGGCATGGGCATGCCGAAAATGCTCTCTGTGCAGTTCGAAGAAATGATGTATGGCGCAAATGCCAGCTTCGCCCTTTACTCCACGCTATCTGCCGGTGCCTGCCTGGCCATCGACGCGCATGCCAGCGAAGCACTGAAGGCTACCTATCTACCGGCCATGTACGAAGGGCGCTGGGCCGGGTCGATGTGCCTCACCGAAGCTCATGCCGGCAGCGACCTCGGGCTGATTCGAACCCGGGCCGAGCCGAACACAGACGGCAGCTACGCCATCACCGGCACCAAGATTTTCATTACCGGTGGAGAGCAGGACCTTACTGAAAACATCATCCACCTGGTGTTGGCCAAACTGCCCGACGCTCCGACCGGTTCCCGAGGCATATCGCTATTTCTGGTGCCCAAGGTGCTTGTCAATGCGGACCAATCACTGGGTGATCGAAACCAGGTACATTGCGGTTCCATCGAACACAAAATGGGCATCAAGGCCTCGGCCACGTGTGTGATGAACTTCGACGGTGCGGTCGGCTGGCTGGTGGGCGAACCCAACAAAGGCCTTGCGGCAATGTTCACCATGATGAACTACGAACGGCTGTCCATAGGTATTCAGGGCATAGGTTGCGCCGAGAACTCCTACCAGAATGCAGTGAGTTATGCCCGTGAACGGCTGCAAAGTCGCGCACCTGGCGGGCCTCAACAACATGACAAAGCCGCCGATCCAATCATCGCCCACCCAGACGTGCGGCGCATGCTGCTGACCATGAAGGCGCTGACTGAAGGGGGGCGAGCATTCGCCACCTATCTTGGTCAACACCTCGACATTGCCAAATTTTCCGAAGTGGCGACGGAGCGCGCCCGCTCGGAAGGACTGGTCGCCCTGCTAACCCCAATCGCAAAAGCGTTTTTTACCGATACCGGTTTGGAAAGCTGCGTACACGGCCAGCAAGTCTTCGGTGGGCATGGGTACATCCGCGAGTGGGGTCAGGAACAGCTTGTTCGTGATGTACGCATTTCGCAGATTTATGAGGGGACCAATGGTATCCAGGCCCTGGACTTGCTGGGACGTAAAGTTCTGACCAATGAAGGCACGCTATTTAATATTTTTGCCGGAGAAATACGCGCCTTCGTGGCGCAAATGCCGCAGGAAGCCTTCAGCCACCGCCTGCTGGAAGCACTAGGGCAACTGGAGGCGCTGTCCCATTATCTGATCAAAATTGCCAGGACCAACCCTTACGAGGCAGGTGCCGCAGCCGTCGACTACCTGCATATTTTCGGTTACACCGCCTACGCCTATATGTGGGCACGCATGGCACGGGCCGCTACCGGAAAGGAAGACAGTTTCCATCAAGCTAAACTGGCCACCGCCCACTTCTACTTCGACCGCCTGTTACCTCGCATCGAGTCCCTGATCAGTGCCGCTCGCGTGGGAAGTGCCTGCCTTTACGTGCTGGACGCCGAACAGTTCTGAGAGATCGGCGCTGCAACGCAGCGCCGCCGGGGTCTGGCCTGGATGGCCGACCCAGGCTGGCCAGGGCCGCGAAAATCCAACGCCATCACCCAGTTCAGCACACGCGACGATACTGGGTGACTTGCGCCGGCCCCTGCAGCCATTCGGAAACCTGGACCAGCGCGGCCTCGAGGTGTTCGGTTCGCCAATGCTGCGTTTCGGCCTCTTCGTCTTGCCAGACTTCGAAGGATGTCAGCTGCAACGGATTTTCCAGCGACTGGTAATAGCCATAGTCCAGGCAACCTGGCTCTTGCAGGGTAGTTTCGCTCAGTGTAGTCAACACTTCGAGTACATTTTCGAGCCCTTGGGCTTTGACCATGAAGCTGGCAGTGACATACAACGTGGACATCGGCGGGTTCTCTGCATGGAAATATATTGTGTGCTGCTGCCGGGATCAAAACGCAGCCAAGACCCGGTCTACGGCCGCCATCCGCGGCTACTTGAGATAGTCGTGCACGACCTTGCCGGGCGCCAGCATGAAGTTGCCAAGCGTATGGCGCACTGACACGATCTCGCGAACGGGCAGCGCGGCTATCGGGACTGCCTCGTGGTCGAACAGCTCGAGGCTCGCTGCCCCCGTCCAGGCTTCCTTGAGCTCTACCGTCGAATATTCGAACCTCACCAGTTCGGCAATACGCGCTGTCTTGCCGTCCACATCGGGAATGACTTTGAGAACAACCCCGGGGGTGCGCATGGCCGCCGCTGCTTGCGCCAAGTCGACCTCCTGGTACTTGTAGGCCATGCTGGCCCTGGCCACCAACGTGCCGTCGTACTCGAGCGTGCCGACATAAGATTCATTGTTTTGCCCAACACGAGGATGGCCGTATTTCTTGGGCAATCCCCAGACCTCGCGGCCCAGCATGATGGCGGTGACATTCTCGGCCACCATGAGCGGGCGAAAACTGACAGCCTCGTCACCCAGAAAACAAGCGATGCTCTGGGCGAACTCGTAATAGTCACCGATCCCGGGCGCAACCATCCAAAGGAATGAAAGGCTGACGAGCGGGTCTTTGACCATCAATGGTTCAGGCACCATTGCCCGCGCGAGTTCGACATCGGTGCGATAAATTATCGTCAGCGACGGGCGTTCCAGAAACCAACTTGGTGGTTGCGGGTAAGCCGGCGAAACTACTGGCATCGCATAAGCCTTTTGACGAACGCTTTCAGGCGTCCATGGCGTGCCGGCGGCAGAATTCGGAAGATAGAGCCCGCCCGACGAGCGACTGGAGTGCTGTGTGCCATTGAGCGACTGGGCGAGCAAGGGTGACGAAGCTGCCACAAGCCCGATGCCTGCCGTTAGTAAAACCTGCCTGCGTGAAAAATCAACTGGACAGTTCATGACTGTTGCCTCCAAGCGATAGTTGAGAAACAGCTAGTCGCTACAGCGCTAGAGGAATTGCTTCCTCAACTGAGTTGAGTGATATTTATTACGGGCAGCTAGCCAATTTGCTTTTTACCCAGGGCTTGATACCACGTGACGTTATCCCAATAGGCCTTCATCGCCAGAATCAGGCCATCGTCGGTAAGTTCAAGAATGAAGACATGAGGCAACTCGAAGCTGCGCCCCAGGTTGTCAATGCCAAATGCATCTTTCGCCTGAGTACCGCGAATAGTCACTTCGACTACAATCGTTTGTGCGTGCTCATCAATATATTGTGCAGTCACCTGATTGTTCAAATCGGGAAATGCATCAATAAGTGCTCCCCATATTTCAAGGCCAGCAACATCCACCGCCCCCTCTAGGCCAATGGGCAGATAATCAACTCGACCCTCTGGAGAGAAACAGGCCAACATGCCTTGAAGATCATGAGCATTATACCGCGAGAAAAAGTGCCTAGTGATGTCTACGGATGTTTGCATCTTAAACTCCTCGATTCATCAGCTGACATATTGGGCAATGCCGATTTCAAGCGCCTCCAATGCCTCCAATTTTTCTACAGCATCCTGGACTACTTCAATGAGGCTATCGCTTCCATACGTCTGACTGCTCTTTCTTCACCATTTCTTCAGCACTGGCTGGTCGAACAGTACGATAGCTGGGCTTGTCCTGTTCAATCACCGCAATGATGGCACTGATCATCTCGGCAGGATCATGTTGACGATTGAGCTCACGCACCGGCCAATGAGCGACAACCCTATCACCCTGATCCCACCACTGATCCATGCTCTTCATGCCCGTATCATTGAAGCCCGTGCGGTAGGCACCTGGGTTGACCGTCACTACTTGGACACCGTAGGGCATCAGTTCATCGTGCATTGCCGAGCAGATGCCTTCGACCGCATGCTTGGAGGCGGCATACGCTCCATCGAAAGGCACTTTGACTAAGCCGGCCACCGACGACGTCCAGACGATCCGCCCATTGCCGCGCTGGGCCATCACCCGAGCAAAGCCTTGCGCCAACTCAAGGGCGGCAAATACGTTGGTCTCAAAAACCGAACGAAACACTGACATAGGTATTTCGATAATGGGACCTGACTCCATGATGCCCGCATTGTTGAACAGAACATCGATTTCGATTGCCAGCGCATGTTTGCGGTCAATCTCGTTGAGGACATCAAGTTTAATAACTTGCATCTCAATCCCGGCCGACAACACAGCGTTACGCAGCTCCCACACCTGCGGCCATATCTGGCATCCAGCGATCACCTGGTGCCCACGCTTCGACAGCGCCCAGGCCACGCCTCTTCCAAAACCGGTTGCCGCGCCTGTCACCAGCACTTTTTTACCCATCATGTTGGTCTCGACTGTCACCAAGGTCGCCGTTGCGCATGGCGATCTTGATCGCTTGAGCAGTGGTAGCGACACCAAGACGGCGCCGCGCCGCACGAAGATGGTTCTCCACAGTACGCTCCGACAAGCCCAGCGTCGCCGCAATATCAGCATGCCGTCGACCCGCTGCCGTCCAAGTCAACACCTCGCGCTCGCGAACGGAAAGTTGTCGGACACCTTCAGTGTGGGGCGCTTCCAGCAATCTGTGAGCGGCATTGAAAGCAGCGGTGGCCACCATAGCCAATACCAAGCGAGCGTCGGGGCTGCTATCTACCTTATCGCCACCTAGACTCATCGCCCCCTCCAGTCCTTGAGGGCCGAACACCGGCACCTGCAGTCCGTGTGGTCCAGGCCCAATCGGACGCCGGACCACCCGATAACTGTCCCCTGTCACACAGTGGGTTTTCGTCCAGAAGAACGGTTCTCGAGCCTCCAAAATATGACGGGTGACAGGGCAACGTCTGACGTATGTTTTGGCATCAACCGTTTGGCCATCTTCCCACCAATTGCCCTCCACCCAAAAAATACGATCGACCAGGTCATCCCTTGATGGGGCAACAGAGAAAAGAACAAAACGGTCATAGCCGAAGCGCTTGGCGAAGACACGAACAGCATCTTCGATCAACGAGAGCATCGAAGCTCGCTCTATTTCCAGGACGACTTGCATAGCAGCATCGGCTAGACCGGATTTCATTGCTCTGCAGCCTCCTTCAACAGTTCAGCCGCAGCCAGCTTGCCCAGAGCGTTACCCGCCAACGGACTGTCGCCGGTCAGCAATTTACGATCCTTATACACCGCTCCAGATATATCTTTGTTGATGATCTCAAGGCCCAACGCTTTTAGTTTTTCACCAAACTTCCAGGTCAAGTGACCCGGCATATAACCGATGTCCGGCGTTTTCGCATCCAGGTCGTCAGGGAACGCACAAATTTTGTACCCGTTGTAAATATAGCTCTCTGGGCTCTCACCTAAACCTGCAGCAATAAGCGCAGCTGGTCCATGGCACAACGAAATCACAAACTTGTCTTTCCTGGACGCCCACTCAAGTACCCTTTTTACATCGACGCTTTCTGGCAACCCGATTAGTGCGCCGTGGCCACCGGGAATAAACACGCCGATATAGTCGGAGTCGTCACCTAATGCCTGGTCGATTACCTCAGCCAATTTTTTAGGCTGTTTGAAATTATCGCGATATTTAGCGTATAGCCCCTTCACTTCGCCGTCTTCAGATGGCATCGCCCAGAACTCGAACTTGACCGGGTTGCCGGACAAGGTCGCAATGTCGAATTTGAACCCTGCTTTATCCAGATGGTACATCGGCAGCAGCGTCTCTACAGGGTGATTGCCTGTGGAGAACATGGTGCCATTATCGGTTAACAAATAACGCTCGTCAGCGCCGATGACCAGCACCTTCCACCGGCCACCTTTATAGGGATCAGGATAGTCGGCATCACTGAGATCGGATTTTGGCGAAGTGAATTGGCTTAGCGAATAAGGCGAGGGGAAAAACGCATTGTCCTCTGCGGGGTCTTCGGTTGGGCGCTTGTCTTCAGCTTGTGCATTAGTCATAGCTTACTCCGTCGTGGCTGGCAAAATACGATGATCATGCTAGGGGCCCGCCCATCCCGTCAGCAATGAGGGTTTTCCCCTAACCATGCAGCTCCTCAACTGAGATTTAGATTAAAATTTTAGTGCAACGGCAAGGCGGGTGAAAAACCCCGACCGATGGCTCCGATGGCCCTATCTTCATCCTGTACCTTGGGATAGTCGATCTCATGCAGGGCAGTCGAGATGGTCTCTCGCATGCCACGGCCGGTGAGCCGGTCAGCAGCCTATGTGTGACCGGCCAGGGTTGATCCGCGCCTCCAATTGGTGGATCTACAGACCGGGCCCACACCTCTTCCTATTCGATATACTCTGTACGTTTTCACAGAGCCTGGGTCGGTAGCTGCCGTTCGTGACAAGCGATCCCATACGGATGCTGCACCGCCCTGCTTCCGACCATCCCGCCATGGAAGCACACTGAAGTCCTGTATGCGCCACCTTAACAGGTATCAGAAATCGCCATTCTCGATCGCGTGTCCTGCTGTGGGTATCGACGGGTATTTTTGGGGGTATATTTCTGCTTCTGTAGACCAGAAACACCGCGCTAGAGCCATGTCAAAATGTTCTTCGGCCAGCGCGCCCAGCTGGCGGCCCACTTCGGTGGAGCCCGTGAACGACACCTTGCGGATGATCGGCGAACGGATCAGGTAATCGGAGACTTCCGCCGCAATGCCAAACACCAGGTTGAGCACGCCCTTGGGTACACCGGCATCGTGGAAGCAGCGCACCAGTTCGATCACGGAGCCGGGAGCCTCCTCGGGGGCCTTGATGATGATGCTGCAACCGGCGGCCAGCGCGCCGGCAATCTTGCGCATCGCCTGGTTGATCGGGAAGTTCCAGGGTGTGAAGGCCGCCACCGCGCCGACCGGTTCACGTACCACCAACTGACGGACCGCCGGGTTGCGAGCCGGCACGATGCGGCCGTAGGCACGGCGCCCCTCCTCCGCGTACCACTCGATATGGTCGGCGGCGCTTTTCGCCTCCAGCGTGGATTCGGCGAAGGGTTTGCCCTGGTCCAGGGTCATGCAATGGGCCATGTGCTCATGTCGCTCGCGCACCAGCGCAGCGGCACGGCGCAGGACCGCCGAGCGGTCATAGGCCGAGGTCACCGACCAGAACTGGTGACGGGCCTCATGCCCTGGACCCTCGGCGACCACGTAATTCTCGGCACGCCGCAAGGCTACCGTGGCGAGGGCGTGATCGCCCGATTCGGAGAGATGGTGAAACACTTCGAAATCAACTTCTTCTCCGCCGTTCCCACCGTTTATGCCGCGCTCCTGCAAACCGAGTTGTCGGGCCGCGATCAGTCCAGCCTGCGCTATGCGTTGTGTGGCGCCGCACCGATGCCGGTCGAGCTCTTCCGCGAGTTCGAGCAGCGGACCGGGGTGAAGATTCTCGAAGGCTACGGCCTCACCGAAGGCGCCTGTGCCTCCTCGGTCAATCCTCCCCATGGCGAACGCTACGTCGGCTCGATCGGGATACGAATCGCCTATCGGGATAAGCGATGACAAGACGTGCATGGGAACCTGCGTTAACGCAACAACATAAAATTAACGCAAATCATTCCCACTAAAAAATCCACACGCTCAATCGTCGCGCATGTGCCGCTCATGCCGTTCCTGGCGTTCCTTGGCCTCCACGCACAACGTGGCGGTCGGTCTGAGCAGCAAACGCTTCAGGCCAATCGGTTCGCCGGTTTCCTTGCACCAGCCATACTCGCCACGGGCGACGCGCTCCAGGGCCTCGTCGATCTTGTCCAGCAGCTTCTTCTCCCGCTCCAGCAGCCTCAATTGCCACTGGCGATGCTCCTCGGCAGTGCCGATGTCGGAAGGATCGCTAGTGGGTTCGAAGTCACATATCACTTCGAATTCTTCAGCGATACGTTGCTGAAGCTCTTTGCGCTGGGCATGCAGCAGCTCGCGGAAGAACGACTGCTGCGCAGCGTCCATGTAAGCGTCTTCAGGTTGGGACAGCAGCTCTTGTTCGGTCATTGCAGGTGCGCTCAGGTCAATGAAAAAAGAGGGCGATCAGCCGCGTCGGGCGTTGAACGCCAGCGGCAAACCTTGGCAGCCCTCGACCAGCCGGCCTTCATGCCAGGCCAGTTGCCCGGAAACCAAAGTCGTGGCCACGCGGTGCTGGAAACGGTGGTGCACGAACGGTGTCCACTGGCAGTGCGCCAAAACCGGGTCGAGGCTGACGGCACGGGGCTCAGGCAATCGTTCGATCAGCGTCAGGTCTGCCCAGTAGCCCTCACGCAGGTAGCCGCGCGCCTCGATGGCGAACAGGTCAGCGACGGCATGGCTGGTCTTGCGCACCAGCTGGGCAACCGTCAACACGCCCTCCTCCACCAGTTCGAAGAGCGCGGGCAGCGTATGCTGCACCAGCGGCAACCCTGATGGCGCCGACGCATAAGGGCGCTGCTTTTCCGCCAGGGTGTGGGGGGCGTGGTCGGTACCGATGACATCGATACGGTCGCACAGCAGTGCCTGGCGCAGCGCGTCACGGTCTTGCTGGGTCTTGATGGCAGGGTTGCATTTGATCAGGTGGCCGAGCCTGGCATAGTCGCGGTCGTCGAACAGCAGGTGATGCGCGCACACTTCGGCAGTGATCTGCTTGCCCTGCAAAGGCCCTGCTTCGAACAGCCTTAGCTCCTGAGCGGTGGTCAGGTGCAGCACGTGCAGACGGGTACCGAATTGCTTGGCAAGCTGCACCGCCAGGCTCGAAGAGCGCAGGCAGGCATCGGCATCTCGAATGATCGGGTGCATGGCTGGCGGGATGAAATCGCCGTAGCGCTCACGCATGCGCGCTTCGTTGGCCAGGATCGACGGGGTGTGCTCGCAGTGCGCCAGGAGGATGGTCGGCACGCTGGCGAACAGCCGTTCCAGCACCCGCGGGTCGTCCACCAGCATGTCGCCGGTGGAGGCGCCCATGAACACCTTCACCCCCGCCACTTCGCGCGGGTCGAGGGCCGCCACGGTATCGAGGTTGTCCTTGCTCACGCCAAAATGAAAACCGTAGTTGGCAACCGAGGTGCTGGCGGCGCGGGCTTTCTTGTCGTGCAGGGCGGCAAGATCCAGCGTGGCCGGGTTGGTGTTGGGCATGTCCATGAAGCTGGTGATACCGCCCGCCACTGCTGCGCGCGACTCACTGGCCATGGTGCCCTTGTGCGCAGCGCCAGGCTCACGAAAATGAACCTGGTCGTCGATCATGCCGGGGAGCAACCATTGGCCCCGGGCATCGATTTCGAGCGGCGCATTGACGCCCGCGATGCTGCGGCCGATTTTCTCGATACGGCCATGGGCGACCAGTACATCGGCCTCCTGTATGGCACCTTCATTGACCAGGCGGGCGTTGCGAATGATGACTTGACTCATGCGCCCACCTCGGCGGGGTTGCCCGTCACCACCACTTGATCACCCTGGATCGCGTTGTAGAAACAGCTGCGACGCCCTGTGTGACAGGCGACACCTGTCTGATCCACCAGCAACAACAGCGCGTCGCCATCGCAGTCCAGCCGCACGTCGTGTACATGCTGGACATGCCCCGAGCTTTCGCCTTTGCGCCACAGGCGTCCATGGGTACGCGACCAGTAGCAGGCCCGGCGGGTTTCGAGGGTTTCGAGCAGCGACTCTTCGTTCATCCAAGCCAACATCAGGACTTCGCCGCTGTCATGCTGCTGGGTGATGGCAGCGATCAACCCCTGGGCGTTCCAGGGTATGTGGCGAAGCACATCGGTCAAGGCGAAGCGGCTACCCGCCTCTGCCTGTTCAAGCGTAAGGAACATGGTTTGCAACCTGCCTAAAATGTTATGTTATAACACCTACAGCTTAGCAGATCACGCCGCTACTGTTCATCTTTTCGACTTACGCAGGTAACACGCCATGACAGGAACACGCCCGAGCGCGACCACCGAGACCTACGCCGACACCGAACTGGCATGCCTGGCCGGTGCCAAAGCGGCGCTTTACCGATGGGCCGC
The DNA here is from genome assembly GCF_043106425.1 of Pseudomonas sp. FYR_2. Taxonomy (NCBI): domain Bacteria; kingdom Pseudomonadati; phylum Pseudomonadota; class Gammaproteobacteria; order Pseudomonadales; family Pseudomonadaceae; genus Pseudomonas; species Pseudomonas sp. FYR_2. The sequence goes on along the minus strand of NZ_JBICMM010000044.1, from coordinate 23,407 downwards.
TACCGTGGCCACACGTGATGTGGATCAGGTGCTGGCACTGTATGCACCGGATGCGATCCTGGTCCCGACCCTGTCCAACCAGGTGCGCGATTGCGACGACAGCCGTCGCAACTATTTCGAGAACTTCCTCGCCAACGACGGGCTGGTCTGTGACATCCAGTTGTTCAAGAAGCGTGTCAGCCGCAAGCTGGGCACCGTGGTCGTCGGTGGTCAATACACGTTCGTCTACCGTGAAAACGGCGAGCAACGGGTGGTGCCGGCGCGCTTTCTGTTCACCTTCGAGCTGATCGACCAGCACTGGCTGATCACCGGCCACCATTCCTCCATCGAAGCATGAGCAACATGAACCACTTCCCGAGCTCAATGGGCAGTTTCCCGGCCACCCGTTTGCGCCGTAATCGCGCTCACGACTGGACGCGTCGGCTGGTGGCGGAAAACAGCCTGTCCCGCGATGACTTGATCTGGCCCGTGTTTCTCAAGGAAGGCTCAGGCACACGCGAGGCGATCAGTGCCATGCCGGGCCAGGTCCGGGTGAGCCTGACAGAACTGCCGGACCACGTGGGGCGGGCGGTCGAACTGGGCATCCCGGCCATCGCCCTGTTTCCCGCCACCCCGGTGCAGCGCAAGGACAGCGAGGGCACCCATGCCCTCGATCCGGACAACCTGATCTGCCGCGCCGCCAGGTTGCTCAAGGCTACGTTCCCCAAGCTTGGCCTGATCGGCGACGTGGCACTGGACCCCTACACCGACCATGGCCACGACGGCGTACTGCGCCAAGGCCGCGTGGCCAATGACGAGACCTTGCAGGTACTGGCGGCGCAAGCCGTGGTCCAGGCCCAGGCCGGCATCGACACCTTGGCACCTTCGGACATGATGGATGGCCGCATCGGCGCGCTCAGGTCCGCACTGGACCTGGCCGGTTTCAACGATGTGCGCCTGATATCCTACGCCGCGAAGTACGCCTCCGGTTTCTACGGCCCCTTCCGCGATGCGCTGGGCTCGGCGGCCGCGCTCAAAGGCGACAAGCGCACCTACCAGATGGACCCGGCCAACAGCGACGAGGCCCTGCGCGAAGTGGCGCTGGATCTGCAGGAAGGCGCCGACATGGTGATGGTCAAGCCCGGCATGCCTTACCTGGACATCATTCAACGGGTCAAGGCCACCTTTGCCGTACCGACGTTCGCCTATCAGGTCAGCGGTGAATACTCGATGCTCAAGGCCGCGATCGACCATGGCTGGCTGGACCCGGACACGGTCATTCTGGAGGCATTGATGGCGTTCAAGCGCGCCGGCTGCAACGGCATCCTGACCTACTTCGCTCTGGAGGCCGCCGCACGCTTGAAGCACGGCTGAGCGGCCGGGAGGACGCATTCACAGCAACCGTGTGAATGCGTCCCGGCGGGTTACAGCTTCATGTTGAGTGAAACGAACGCAGACCGGCCGGGTGCCGGAGAAAACATTGGCTGCTCTTCGCCAGCTGGCCACCAGAAATTGTCGTACCAGACGTATTCGTATTCGCGATCCGTCAGGTTCTTGACCTGCAGATCCACGCTTGTAGAAACACTGATCCGATAGCTGACGCTCGCATCCAGTACGGCAAAACCACCGTACTTGCCCGCTTCGTTGTTCGCATCGATGTAGTAGTCGCCTTGCGCGCGCGCCTGCATGCCGAAACGCCAATCATCGTTCATGCGATATTCTGCCCCCAGGTTACTGATGTAACGCGGCGTGGAAAATACTTCTTTGCCCTTGAGGGAGTTGTTGTTCGCGTCGTTACCCTTCATCACTTTGGCTTCCTGGATGGCGTGGGAGCCCCACACCGTCCATTGATCGTTCAAACGTGAGGTGAACTGCATGTCGATACCGCGACGCCGGGTTTCGCCCAGGCCAACGGTCGAATCGATGGCTGGCATGTTCGCTACCTCGTCGGTAGCGTCCTGCTGCCAAACGGCAACGCGTGCCTCGGTGCCCTCGAAAGGCCGGAATTTCACCCCCACTTCCTTGCCCGTGTTGATCGACGGGTCATAAGTACCGGCGCCATTGACCAGGTAAGCAGGGTTTGCATTGCCAGTCAGCACCTGGAACGTGCGCCCCCAGTTGGCGTAGACGTCGATATCGTCATTAACGCTATACACCACGCTGAGTTTGGGTTGCTCGATCCAGCCGTAGTCCTGCAGAGGCCCCTTGGCACTCGTGGTAACACCATTGTTGGTGCTTGAGATGTTGGTGTTGCCACTGAACTTGTCAACGCGCATCGCCGGGATGATCTTCAACGAGTCAATTGGCTGGATAACCGCCTGTACGTAACCACCCAGGTTACGAAGCGTGTAGTGGTCATCGTTTTGAACGCGCGCTGGCGGGCCATCGAAGTTGGTGGGTACGCTGAAGTTGAAGCGCCTGCGCTCGTACGCGTTATGCTGTTCTTCATAGTTGATGCCGCCATCGAGGGTCAGCATGTCATTCACCCGCCAGGTGAGATTGCTGAGCATCCCACGCTGCTGCTCATCCCAGAAACGACGCTGGCGCGGCCCGTTGCCAGGCTCGTAACTGGTAAACGTGATGGAGCGGTCATCGTTGTAGCTGTTGTAATACAACTTGCTGCTCAGGTTCAGATCGTCACGCAGTTGCCAGTCCATGTGCAGGCTCAGCTGTTTCATGTCTCGATCGCTGCGATCGTTGTCATTCTTGGCAGGTGAGTCGGTACGGCTGGCGTGCAACTCTTCGCGGGTGAGGAACCCGCCTTCGTCCGCTTGCTGGTGGTACAGACGTGCAATGGCACCTACACGGAAGTTTTGCTCGTCATTACTGAGGAACCACTTGCCACCCAGGGAATACTTGTTGGAGTTGCTGTGATCGCGTGAACCGTTGGTGTCCTGCTTGGCCAGCATGTAGTTCTGCGCAAAGTTACCTTCCTCGTGGCCGAGGGCGATTTGGACTTCACGGGTATTGAAGCTCCCGTAAGTCAGGCGGCTGTCTGCATAGTTGCCGCCCTGACGGGTCGCAAAGTTGATGTTGCCGCCGATGTTGTGCAGGCCGTAACGCGGATCGTTGGTGCCGCGCACCACCTCGATGTAATCGATCTCCAGCGGGAAAATCATGTCGATGAAACGCTGGTTGCCGCTGTTTACGTTACTCGGCACGCCATCGATCAGGGTTTTGATGCCGTTGACGTAACCCTCGCCATTGAAGGCCCGGAAAGTGGCCTTGCCCGACTCAGCCCCCTGCCCCGTCTCGGTCAGTTGAATGCCCGGCATCTGACCCAGTAGTTGCCAGCTATTCATCACGTTCTTGTCTTCCACCTGGTCACCGCCCATGACGTCGACTGAGGTGAGTACATTTTCCGTGCTTAGTGCCACGCCGGCTTTCTGCGTGATGTTCACTTCGCCAAGGGTGATGGTTGAGTTACCAGCCTGATCGGCGAGAAGGTCTGGGGTTACCAATGCCGTGACGACGGCAATGGAGGCCGAGGTGAATCTCATGGAAGCTCCTGAACTGCAGGGGTGAAGGTGCGGCTGATCGCGGGGTCAAGCGGTGACGCAGGTCTGAGACTGCGCCTTCCAGAAGCAACGTTATATCATGATGATATCGCTTCAAGATACTTTATAACATTCAGCAACAGACTGGCTCCGCAAATGGCGGAGCCCACGGCCTGTCTTGCCGGCAGTGAATGGCACTATCGGGAACGCATCCGCGCACAATGAGCCCCCTGTTCGAGGGCTCGCAGCACTGATCACACCTGCCCCTTGGCAGCGATCAGGCTGCCAGCCGGCGGTTGCTGGCGAAAATAGCCGTCCAGCCCGGCGAAGATCGCTTGCGCGACTTTGCGTTGATGCCGCGAATCATGCAGCCGACGACAATCTCCGGCATTGGAAATGAAGCCTGTCTCGACCAGGATCGAAGGCACGGCCGCCGACTTGAGCACGGCGAACCCTGCCTGCTCCACCCGCGCCTGATGCAGACCCGACACCTGGCCAAGCTGTGCGAGCACCTGATGACCGAGGTCCAGGCTGGTGGCAATCGTCGAACTCATCGACATGTCCAGCAGCACACCGGCGACCATCGGATCGTGCTGGCGCAGCTTGACCGGCAAACCACCACCGACCATGTCGGCATCGTTTTCACGCTGCGCCATCCAGCGAGCCATCGACGATGTGGCGCCCCCTTGCGACAAGGCGAACACCGACGCCCCCGACGCCGTGAGCCGCGGTGCGGCATCGGCGTGCACCGAAACGAACAAGTCGGCATTGAGCCGCTGAGCGAGTTCGGCGCGCTTGCGCAGCGGAATGAAGACATCGTCGCTGCGCACCAAGCGTGCCTTGTAGCCCTTCTGTGCATCGATGCGCTTGGCCAGCAACGTGGCGATCTGCAACGCCACGCGCTTTTCCTGCTCGCCCTTGGGCCCCACAGCGCCAGGGTCTTTGCCACCATGCCCGGCATCCACCACGATCAACAGGTCGCGCTGACGCGTCGAGGGCTTGACGGCTACCGGCGCAACGGACACCGCTGGTCCAGTGAGCACCAACTCCAGGCCATGCCCCCCGGGATTTAGCGAACGGACTTCGCTGCGCACCGCCGCGTCGGCCAGGTCCAGCACGATACGCAAGTCACCCGCCGCGGTAACGCCACTGCGCACGGCCGTGACCGCAGAACCTTGCAGGGCAAGCTCGTTCAGTGACGCCTGCAGGCTGGCCTGGGGAAGATCAATCACCAACCGCGGCGGCGCCGCGAGGCTGAAGTGCTTCGCGGCCACCGGCCCGGTCAGCTCCAGCGACACCTTGGTTATGCTGCCCGAACGGCTCAGCCGAATCCGTTTTACCGCCTGGCCTGCTTGCGCCGCGAAGGGCAGCGGCAATGCCAGGCAGGCGACCAATAGTTTCAGCACACGGCGTCGATCCATACGTACTCCAATTGACCTGCATACCAGCGAAGCCCCGGGCGATTTCGCTAGCCATTTTATTAATGTTACTTTATAACATCTCACGCCATGAACAAACATGAAGACTGCAAAGCGAGCGGAAGGAGACCTGCATGCAACTGACCAGCAATCAGCAACGTGTCCTGACGACGCTTCAGCAGGCCGCCAGGCCGCTCAGTGCCTACGCCATTCTGGACAGCCTGCGCAATGAGGGTTTCCGGGCGCCAACGCAGATTTACCGCGCCTTGGGCCACCTGACCGAGCAAGGGTTGATCCACCGCCTGGAATCGTTGAATGCCTATGTCAGTTGCGCCTGCCCAAGCCAGTGCGAAGCAGGTTTCAGAGCGTTCGCCATCTGCGATAGCTGCGGCCATGTCGATGAATTCAACGTCCCGCACCTGAACCAGGCCTTGGGGCACTGGATGACCCAGAACGTGTTTTCGCTGTGCAGCTCGACCATCGAGCTGCACGGTAAATGCGCCGCCTGTACTCGCCGTGATACCGGCGAGGACTGAGTAGAGCCGCACGCATGCACACTACCTACTACCGTGAGGCCACCTGATGAGCACCTCTAGCGCGATTGCCAATCAAGCCGCAAGGCTTCCCGTCACCGTGCTGTCCGGCTTCCTTGGGGCCGGCAAGACCACCCTGCTCAACCATATCCTGAACAACCGCGAAGGCCGGCGCGTCGCCGTGATCGTCAACGACATGAGCGACGTGAACATCGACGCCGCGCTGGTCCGTGATGGCGGCGCCGAGCTGTCGCGCACCGACGAAAAGCTGGTGGAAATGAGCAACGGCTGCATTTGCTGCACCTTGCGCGAAGACCTCCTGCTGGAAGTGGACCGCCTGGCCAAAGAGGGCCGCTTCGATCAACTGGTCATCGAGTCGACCGGCATCTCCGAGCCGCTGCCCGTAGCGGAAACCTTCACCTTCGAAGGTGAGGATGGCCGCAGCCTCAATGAAGTGGCACGCCTGGACACCATGGTCACCGTGGTCGATGCCTTCAACTTTCTGCGCGACTACAGCTCGCGCGACAGCCTGCAGGCCCGCGGTGAATCGCTGGGCGAGGAAGACGTGCGCACGGTGGTCGACCTGCTGATCGAGCAGATCGAGTTCTGCGACGTCATCGTGCTGAACAAGATCGACCTGGTCAGTGACGCAGAGCGCGAGCGCTTGATGGCCATCCTCAATACCCTCAATCCAAGGGCAAAAATCGAAATCGCCGAGTTCGGCAAGGTCGCGCTGAATCGCGTGCTGGACACCGGCCTGTTCGACTTCGACGAAGCCTCACGCGCGCCTGGCTGGTTGCAGGAAATGCGCGGCACCCACACCCCCGAAACCGAAGAGTACGGCATCGCCAGCTTCGTGTACCGCGCACGCCGGCCGTTCCACCCAGGCCGCTTCCACGCGCTGGTAGAAAGCGAATGGCCTGGGGTGGTGCGCTCCAAGGGCTACTTCTGGCTCGCCTGCGAGCCAGCCATGGCCGGCAACTGGTCCCAGGCCGGGGCCGTCGCGCGCCACGGCCCGGCAGGCTACTGGTGGGCGGCCGTTCCCGAGGAACATTGGCCGACCGACAGCGAATCAGTCCTGCACATCCGGTCGAAATGGCACGAAGGCGTGGGTGATGCCCGCCAGGAGCTGGTGCTGATCGGCATGGAAATGGACGAGGCTGCGCTGCGTGCACGCTTCGATGACTGCCTGCTGACCGATGATGAAATGGCCCAAGGGCCGGAAGCCTGGAAGCAGTTGGCCAACCCCTTCCCCGGCTGGAACTGATTGATACGCCTTGCTGCCACGCGCAAGGCTCCCACCACTGGATAGACATGATGAGCTCAGCATTACCCGACGTTTCCGTCACCGACCTGGCCCCTAGCCTCAGCCCACTGCAATGGGTCGGCATGCAAGGTATCGACCTGCCGGTTCGCATCGAAGAACCGACCTATCAGCGCGAGTTGCACGCCCGGGCGGATGTCCAGGTCGACCTGCCGGCACCGCACGTCAAAGGCATTCACATGTCCAGGCTGTATCGCCTGCTGGACGCCTGGGGCCAGGCGGGGTCGGTTTCGCCGGTTAACCTCTTTCACCTGTTACAAGAGATGATCGATAGCCATCAGGACTGTGAGAGCCGCAATGCCAGGTTGCGCCTGGATTTCGACCTGCTGGTTCGCCGCCCTGCGCTGGTGACCGAGGGCCTCTCCGGCTGGAAATCCTACCCCGTTCACCTGCTCGCCACGAAGGTGAGCGATGCGCTGAACCTGAGCGTCGAGGTCCGGATCGGCTACTCGTCAACCTGCCCGTGCTCGGCCGCCCTCTCCCGGCAATTGATCGAAGACGGTTTCCTGCAAACCTTCAAGGGCCAGCCGCTGCTCGAGGCCAGTGCCGTTGCGCAGTGGTTGCGCAGCAACGCTTCGCTGGCGACGCCGCACAGCCAACGCAGCGAAGCACGCGTGCGCGTCGCGGTGCCCGCAGATGCCCCGAATCTCGGGCTGTTGGCCCTGATCGACCAGGTCGAAGGCGCCCTGCGCACGCCGGTGCAGACCGCCGTGAAACGGGCCGACGAACAGGCGTTCGCGGCACTCAACGGGCAGAACCTGATGTTCGTCGAAGATGCTGCGCGGCGCATCCAGGCCAGCCTGCAGGGTTATCGCGACACTCAGGTGCACGTTCGCCACCTGGAAAGCCTGCACCCGCACGACGCCTCGGCCTGGTCAGCCCCGCAGGCCCCTGCGCATGACTGAGCCGATCTACCTGCACAACACGCTGACCCGGCGCAAGGAGGTGCTGCGCACCGAGCGGCCCGACCGGGTGACGATGTACGTCTGCGGCCCCACGGTCTACAACTACCCGCACATCGGCAATGCCCGCCCGGCCGTGGTGTTCGACCTGCTGGCCAGGCTGCTGCGCCACGACTATGCAGAGCTGGTGTACGCCCGCAACTTCACCGACGTCGACGACAAGATCAATGCCGCCGCAGCCGCGGCTGGCGTGCCCATTGCCAGCATCACCGACCGCTTCATCGAGGCCTACCACCAGGACATGGCTGCACTCGGGGTGGCCTCACCTGACCTGGAACCTCGCGTCACCGCGCACATGCCGCAGATCATCGAGCTGATCCAGGCCCTCATCGCGCGTGGCCATGCCTATGTGGCGCAAGGCCATGCGCTGTTCCACGTACCGTCCTACCCCGCCTATGGCGAACTCTCCGGGCGCAACACCAAGGACATGCTCGCCGGCGCCCGGGTGGAAGTCGCGCCCTACAAGCGCGATCCCTTGGACTTCGTGCTGTGGAAGCCGTCCACGGCCGACCAGCCCGGCTGGAGCAGTCCCTGGGGCAGAGGCCGGCCGGGCTGGCATGTGGAGTGCTCGGCGATGATCGGCCAGCACCTGGGCCATACCATCGACATCCATGGCGGCGGCCAGGACCTGATATTCCCACACCATGAGAACGAGATCGCCCAAGGCACCTGCGCCCACGGCACCTTGTACTGCCGCACCTGGGTGCACAACAGCTTCATCACCGTGGATGGGCAGAAGATGTCCAAATCGCTGGGCAACGTGCTGCTGGTGCGCGACCTGCTGAGCCAAGCGCCTGGCGAGGCGATCCGACTGGCGCTGCTGTCCACCCACTACCGCCGCCCGATGGACTGGAACGCCCAGCGCCTGAGCGCGGCAGTGCAGACACTCACTCGCTTCTACACCAGCCTGGCGCGCTGCGAGGCATTGCCCTGCGCTGCCGATGTAAAGCCAGATGAGCAATTGCTCCACGCCCTGAGAAACGATCTGGGCATCGCCGAAGCCCTGGCTCGCCTGAATGTGCTACGCCAAGCGCTCGATGACGCCAGCGATGATGCCGCCCGGGCATTGGCCAAGGCCCGGTTGGTGAAGTCGGCCGCACTGCTCGGCCTGTTGCAGCAAGCACCACTGGCCGCACTGCAAGCCTTGCAACCGCACATCGACGCGCCACCACCACAAGCCGCGTTGCACGCTTTGCTCGAGGCCCGCGAAACCGCGCGCAAGGCCCGTGACTTCGCCACCGCCGACAGGCTGCGCAGCGAACTGCAAGCGGCCGGCTTCACCGCCGAGGACACCGCACAAGGATCGAGGCTGCGCGCCCTCGTGCAGACGACCAGCGCCCGCGCCAACCCAGGTGACCCATGCTGATCCGCAAACTGTTCAAATTCGAAAACGCCCACATCGTGCGGGGCTGCAGCACCCGACGCTGCTCCCACTCGATCCACGGGCACTCCTACAAGGTCGAGCTGATCCTCCACGCCGATGCGCTGGACAATGGCCAGATGATCTACGACTTCGGTCTGCTCAAGGGCGATATCAGGGACCTGATCGACGCTTTCGACCATGCCGTCGCACTCTGGTCTGGTGATGACCCCGACTACCTGGCATCGGTTCGTCGCCATTCGGAACGCTGGGTGCTGATTCCGGTTTCGCCCAGCGCCGAGCAGTTCTCGCGCCTGTTCTTCTGCCTGGTCGATGCAGCGCTGTCACAGGCCGAAATGCGCAATGGCGAGGCCGAGGTCAGCCTGCATTCAGTCATCGTGCACGAAACCGAGACCGGCTACGCCCAGTGCTTCCGAGCGGATGCGCAGAACCCGCGAATGGGCCTGATCGACCTGCACAGCATCGAATTTTCGCCCGCCATCACCCAAGCCTGGGCAAACCCGGGCTTGTTCGAACAACTGAAGTCTCACCCCCGCCATGCTGCAGACCGAGCTGCAAGGGTTGGATAGACCCATCCCGACCACGCTATTGACCACCCGAGCCTGAAAAATGCCAGAACAACCCCTATCCCAAGCCGTATCAGTGACCTTGCCCGATGGGGCGCTGCGTCACTTCGACAGCCCTGTCAGCGTCCTCGACGTCGCCCGCGCAATCGGCCCAGGCCTTGCCCGCAGCACCGTTGCCGGCAAGCTCGACGGGCGCCTGGTCGATGCCTGCGAAATCATCGACCACGATGTGAGCCTGCAGATCATCACCCCCAAAGATGAAGAAGGTCTGGAGATCATCCGCCACTCCTGTGCGCACCTGCTTGGCCACGCGCTGAAGCAGCTGTTCCCCACCGCGCAAATGGTGATCGGCCCGGTAGTCCGCGATGGCTTCTACTACGATGTCGCCTATGAGAGGCCGTTCACCCCGGCCGACCTGGAAGCCATCGAGGCACGCATGCGCGAGCTGATCGCCCAGGACTACGACGTGGTCAAGCGTATGCTCAGCCGTGAAGAAACCATTGAGGTGTTCAAAGCCCGCAACGAAAACTACAAGTTGCGCCTGATCGACGACCTGCCGCAGGCGACCCAACTGGGCCTGTACTTCCACCAGGAATACGTCGACATGTGCCGTGGCCCGCATGTGCCGAACACCCGCCTGCTCAAGGCCTTCAAACTCACCAAGCTGGCGGGTGCCTACTGGCGTGGTGATGCACAGAACGAGCAACTGCAACGCATCTATGGCACCGCCTGGGCCGATGCCAAGCAACTGGCGGAGCATCTGCGCGGGATCGAAGAAGCGGAGAAGCGCGATCATCGCAAACTCGGCCGCGAGCTCGACCTGTTCCACTTCGAAGACGATGCCCCTGGCGCGGTGTTCTGGCATCCACGGGGCTGGGCGGTGTTCCAATCGCTGATCGCCTACATGCGCCGACGCCAGGACGACGCCGGCTACATCGAAGTCAACACGCCAGATGTGATGGACCGCAGCCTGTGGGAGATTTCCGGCCACTGGCACAACTACCGCGACAACATGTTCACCACCGAAACCGAGGATGGCCGGGCACTGGCGCTCAAACCGATGAACTGCCCCGGCGGTACGCTGCTGTACAAGCACGGCCTGAAGAGCTACCGCGACCTACCGATCCGCATGGGCGAGTTCGGCAAGGTGCACCGCTACGAACCCTCGGGCGCACTGCACGGGCTGCTGCGGGTGCGCCATTTTACCCAGGATGATGCGCACATCTTCTGCACCCCGCAGCAGATGGACCAGGAATGCCAGTCGGTGGTAGCCCTGGTGCTCGACATCTATCGCCAGTTCGGCTTCGAGGATGTACGCATCAAGCTGTCCACTCGGCCAAACAACCGCATGGGCGACGATGACACCTGGGACCTGCTGGAAGGCTCGCTGATCACCGCCTTACAGCACATGCAGCTGGCCTACCAGGTCAGCCCTGGCGAAGGCGCGTTCTATGGGCCGAAGCTCGAGTTCGTGCTGCGCGACGCCATTGGCCGGGACTGGCAATGCGGCACCCTGCAGGTAGACATGAACCTGCCGGCACGCTTTGGCCTGGAATATGTCGACGAGGACGGCCAGCGCCAGCGCCCAGTGATGCTGCACCGCGCCTTGTTCGGCTCGCTGGAGCGCTTCACCGGCATCCTGCTCGAACACCATGCCGGCAAGCTGCCGAGCTGGCTATCGCCGGTGCAGGTGGTGGTGTCGTCGATCACCCAGCAATACGCGGGTTATGCCCAGGACGTCACGAAGCTGCTGCATAGTGTCGGCTTGCGGGCCGAGGTCGATACCCGCAATGAGAAGATCGGCTACAAGGTGCGCGAGCAAACCCTGCAGCGAATCCCGTTCCTGCTGATTGCCGGTGCCAAGGAACAGGCAGAAGGGACTATTGCCATTCGCAACCGCGACGGAAAGGATCTAGGCACCTTCGAAGTGAAAGCGGCCCTCGACATGCTGATGCAGCAATGCGAAGCGCCGGATGCGGCTGAACGCCGACAGGCGATCGAGCAACTGTGGGCGGGCTTATCGCCTGCCAAGCACTCGACTACCGCTTGACCCCGCCTTGAAACACGCCTCTGGAAGGCAGCACGCCGTGCGGTCCTCCAGAGTGCGCTGACGCGTTACCCCTGCTTGTCCAGCCAGCCGCTTACGGCTTGCCACCAAACCCGGAAAAGCGCTTGTTGAAGTTGGCGATGCGCCCTTCGGTGGTGGCCTGTCGCTGCTGGCCGGTATACACCGGGTGCGAGGCACTCGACACGTCAAGCTGCACGTACGGATAAGTCTTGCCATCGGTGTGCTGGTAGGTGCGGTCGGATTCGGCTGTCGAGCCGATGAGGAAGAACACGTTCGCCGAGGTGTCGTGGAACAGCACAGGACGATAGTTAGGGTGGATGCCAGGCTTCATGAACAACTCCTTTAAGTTACACAATAACATTACACACTTAACGCGAATAATTTTCAACTGCAATTTTAGTGTGCGCTCTGGCGTTACGTTATTACATCAAATATCATGCGCGCCCCTCTTGATGAAATTTTCTTCATCAAGGTTCAGTTGTCTGGCCTGAAGCAAGAAAGGTCGCGCTCTAGAAAGGCATTTCATGTTGTCTGTCAAGAAGCCCCGCTTGAAGCTGCTCGCAGCGTTGTTATTGGCCTCCAGTGCAGTCTGCACAGCGCATGCCGCGACTCCGGACCGTGTATTCGATGTGGTCGCCCCATTCGAGATCGTGGGCCTCGATCCGTCCGTGTCCGGCTTCATCTTCCAGCGCATGCAGATCACCGAGACCTTGCTGGAGGCCGATGCCAAGGGCCAACCGCTGCCCGCGCTGGCCGAAAAATGGCAAGTCTCTGATGACGGGAAAACCTGGAAGCTGTCCATCCGTCAAGGCGTCAAGTTCCATGACGGCAGCGACCTCAGCGCCGCCGTGGCGGCCCATGCACTCAACGTCGCGCGCAACAAACCGGGCATCCTGCGCAACGCCAACATCGATTCGGTCAGTGCCCAGGGGCGCGATGTGGTCATCACCCTGAAGCAGCCCTTCGCCCCGCTGCCAGCGCTGCTGGCGCACTCGTCGACCAGCATCCTTGCCGCCAGCGCCTACGACGCCAACGACAACGTGCTCAAGGTCATCGGCACCGGGCCATACCAGACCACCTTGGTAGAGCCCCCTCAGCGCCTGGCCGCAGAACGCTTCGAGGGTTACTGGGGAACCAAGCCAAGCATCGAGAAGACCACCTACCTGGGCGCAGGCCGTGGCGAAACCCGTACCGGCCATGGGCACTCGGGCGCTCGCACAGGTTGTTTGCCGGGTCGCTGCGCAGTGGCAAACGGGCCGCGGCGATCATGAGCCTGATCCAGTCGGCGCGCATGAATGGGCATGATCCGTATGCCTATTTCAAAGATGTGCTGACGCGGCTGCCGACGCAACGGGCCAGTGAGATCGGGCAGCTGCTGCCGCATCAGTGGGTGCCAGCCTGACTTACGCAAGGTGAGTTGGGCGGACGCTTACCATGACACCTCCTATTTGGGCCTCATTATGAGGCTTGGAGGTGTTTACGAAACCAGGGGCGATTCAGTTGATTTCAGTTTTACTCAGCACTTGTAGTCGTTAAAACGCACTAGATTTACCGACCAAACAATCTTCGCTCTTGTGCCCAGACGATCGCTTCACCCCGGCTGTGGACGTCAAGCTTGGAATACACTGTGGCCACGTGGTTGCGCACGGTGTTCAGTGCTAGGTTCAACCGCGCCGCGATCTCCTTGTCGGCAAGACCTTCGCAGATAAGCGCCAACACGTCGCGCTCTCGGCGAGTGAGGTCGCTGAACGACGTATCCGGCAAACGGCCAGTATTGATGCGTTTGGCATTGGCTAACTTCTCTATCAGCGTTTGGCTGAACCAAGACGCATCCTGCATCACCGTCTCAATCGCCTCGACCAACTCCAGCTCTGAACGCTTGCGCTCGGTAATGTCCATTAGAACCAGCAGATAGCAGGGAGTGTCCTGTAGGCTGACGCTGTCGGCTTGCAGGACACAGTCGAGTCGCTCGTCGCTTTTTTTGCGCAGTTTTAGGTCAAGCCCGTCGATACGGCCTGTCTTTTCTAGTACGTCGAATATCTGCGACGTCACTCGCCGATCGACCATGAAATCGATTTCAGCCACTGTTTTGCCTAGCAGTTCCTGTGCGGTGTATCCCAGAGTGTCGAGAAAGGCTTCGTTGGCATCGATCAATTGCTGCCTGTCAGCGCTGCACAATAAGGTAGGCACGGGGCTCAGGCGAAACGCCTTCGCAAAGCGTTCTTCGCTCTGCCGCAGGGCATTTTCCGCCTTGCGCCTGGGCTCAAGGTCGGTGAATGAGAACAACATGCAGTCTTCCTCATGCATGTCCAGTGGTTGTCCGGCTACAATAACCAGCTTCGTGCCACCTTCCGGCAAGCGCAATTCAGCCTGCATCTGCGGGATGGTTGCACCTTCTATGAGACGCTCGATCGCCAACTCCTTGCGCTCGGCGTTTTCCAGCACATCCACTTCATAGACAGACCTGCCGATGACGTTCTCCCGCACATGGCCGGTCATCTCCAGAAAACCTTGATTGACTTTGATAAAGCGCAGGTCGCTAAGCCGGCAGATAACCGCAGGGGCCGGGTTGGCATTGAAGGTTTTTTCGAAGCGCTGTTCGGCGCTGGCCCATTCAGTGGCATCGGCGATGATCAGCACCAGCGATTCAGCATCGCCCTTGCTGTCCGCCAGCACCATGCTGCGCACCCGGTGTACCCGGCTGCGCGCTTCCTCATCGCCAACGGGCCTAACCTCAACCACCACGTCGCTGAACACTTCCCCAGCAGCCACACGAGCAATTGGGTACTGCTCGGCTTCAAGCGGGTGGTTGTTGCGGTAGCGCAGGGCGAAACGCTCGCGATAAGCCTCAGCGTTGCTACCCAGTAGCTCCAGGCTGTCGACGTCATGCATGCGCAGGGCCGCTTCGTTCGCCCAGATGATGGATTGGTCGACTTCCAGCAGGATCACACCATCGGACAATCCGGCGATGATCTGCTGAAGTTGGCGGCGGTTGGTCTCTCGGGTGAGCACGGCGTCGCTCATGGCGGTTCTCCATCGCGCATGTACGTTTTACCTGGAGCTTAATCGCTGCAGGCATGCCAAGGGTGGTGCGGATGCACTAATCGATCAGGTGCAGATGCGCCAATACAGCCTTGCATGAGACCTGCAAACTGGCCCTGACGTTGCACCAGAGGTATCCGTTGCTGGTGCTTCCCGTCTCAACTCTCGAGGATGCATAGATGACTGAATCGTATGTGACCGCCCCAGCCAACGCTGCCAGCACGCTGCGGGTATCGTGGAGCGCCGTGTTTGCAGGTGGCGCCATCGCCTTGGCCAGCTATCTGATACTCAGTGTGCTGGGAACGGCCATCGGCGCCGGAATCGTGGACCCCATAGCTGAAGGCAATCCCTTACGCGGCTTCGGTACGGGCGCGGGCGTGTGGTTGTTTATCAGTACGGTGCTCTCGGTGGCAGCCGGTGCTTGGGTGGCTGGCCGTACCGCCCCAACCCGCGGGGGCCTGCATGGTCTGTTGAGTTGGACAGTGACCACGCTAGTGGCTACCTGGCTGCTGGCTTCTTTAGCCGGCAGCGTGGTCGGCACCGCTGGCAACATTGCCGGCAAAGGCCTGTCGCTTGCAGCCGACGGGGTAGCGGCAGCCGCGCCTGCTGTAGGCCAAGGCATTAAGGAACAGCTGAATAAGCAGGGTATCTCGCTTGACTGGGACAGCATGGAAGCAGAGTTGAATAAAACGCTGGAGCAGACCGGCAAGGCTGAACTGAACCCTTCGACGTTGGAGCAAGAGGCCGATCAGGTTCAGGCCCAAGGCGAGTCTGCAGGCCAGGTAGCAGCCGAAAACCCGACCCTGGCGATCGATCAGCTCAAGCAGTGGTTCGAGCGGGTACGCAAGGCGGGTGAGCCTGCCCTGAGCGCGGCAGACAAGGAAGCCTTGGTCAACATCGTCGCTGCGCGTACCGGAAAGAGCCAGCAAGAGGCCGAGCAAGTGGTCGATAACTACGCCCGTGCCTATCAACAGGCCGCTGGACAGGTGAAGACACTGAAAGAGCAGGCAGAGCAGCAGGCACGTGAAGCTGCTCAGGTCGCTACCAGCAACGTATCGAAAGCCGCCTGGGGCACCTTGGCAACGCTGTTGATCGGTGCCGCCTTGAGCTTTGCGGTAGGCCGCTTCGCCTTGTCGTCACGCAAGATCCGTGTCATCGCTGAGTGACACGCGTTTCAACCGATGCACGTACGTTTCACCCAACCCACGCTTCACTGATCGTCGTCGAAGGAGAAAACCATGAGCAGCACTTCGGATAAGGTAAAAGGCATGGCCAACGAGGCTGTTGGCAAGGTCAAACAAGCCATAGGCAAGGCCACAGGAGACACTGAACTGGAGTTGAAAGGCAAACTGCAGGAGAAAAAAGGCGAAGTGCAGCAGGTAGTCGGTGATGTCAAGGATGCGGTCAACAAGGATTAACCTAGCCACCTGGTAGAAATGAACGGTCGTCTTAGGGCGACCGTTCATTCATGGCGATCTTTGCTGATCTTTTGCAGGACAAAGAAGCGTAGAGCGGTTCAGCTCCTGCTTGCCGCCCCCCAAGCTCAACGCCCAGGGAGCATGCGTGTGAGGGTGTTGTCCTTGATCAAGTAGTGATGCGCCAGACCTGCGCAGGCATGGAGTCCAATCAACGCGTAGCCAGCATTCCCAATGAGTTCATGCCAGTCCTTCAGTGTCCTGGCCAAAGCGGGATCGACAGGAAGCGGCGAAGGCAGACTTATACCCCAATACGGCAGGGGCTTACCGGCAGCGCTCAGCATCATCCAGGCCAACAAGGGGGTCACAATCATCAAACCGTACAAGGCCAGGTGTGTGACGCTAGCCACTGCCGTCTGCCAGGTAGGCGGTTTTGGCAAGATGGGAGGACGTGGGCTAAGCCGACCCATCAAGCGCACCCAAACCAACACGAATACGGCGATACCCATCAGCGCATGAAATCCGAGCAATGGGCCCTTAAGCACGTTGCCTCTTGGCAATGCCCCGCGCAGTTCGATACAGGCATAGATACCGATGAATAAGACGACCATGCTCCAGTGCATGATGATGGATAGGCGACCATAACGGTCGGAAGTTGAATCGTGCTTCATATCCACGACCTCGAAAAATTAGAGGGGTATCCGTTGCCATAAAGCGTGAAGCCATTCCCGGCAACTGGATAGCCTCAAGTTGCCAGCCCAAGCTTAAGGAAGCCTGAAGTCGTCAGCATTAATTACAGCTGCAGGTAACCTGCACGATCTCGAAAGCGTGTGCCCGACGGACTCAATCGATTGGAAGGAGCAAGGTGGCGGCTAGCCCCCCGCTTGCTCGGTTATCCAAACGCACCTGCCCGCCTAGACGATCGATAATCGTTGCAACTATAGAGAGCCCAAGGCCGGCCCCATTGGGGCTATTGCGGCTGTAGAAGCGCTCGAACACGCGAGAGAGGCTCGCCTCATCGATACCCGGCCCCTCATCTTCGACCACCAGCGCAAAAGCGTTGTCCAGACGCCTGAGTGACACGGTAATGCGGCCTGCTGGCGGTGAATGCTCAACCGCATTGGATACTAGGTTCTGCAGCGCGATACCTAGCGCGCCGGCATCGATCGCCAGGTGATGGTCGCCTTCGCCGATGTCCAGCGAGGGCTCCAGGCCGCGATCCAGTATCCACGGGGTCAGATCGGCCAGGGTATCGGTGACGACCTCGGCCAAATCGACTCGGGTATTGGCGCGCTGTCCCAGCCTGGGTTCGACGCGGGCCAGTGTCAGCAGTTGGTTGACCACTCGGGTCAGCCGGTCGACCCCGCCCATCAGAAAACCCAGTGCCTTTTGCCGCTCGGCATCGTTGCTGGCTTCAAGCGCGTTCTGTGCGTGCAGGCGCAGGACCGCCAAGGGGGTACGCATTTCGTGGGCAGCGTCGGCAATGAACCGATGCTCACGCCGCAGCAGGTCCTCAATTTGCGCCAACAAGCGATTGATAGCCGCCTGCATGGGTTCAAGCTCGGAGGGCAGCGGTACCAGCTGAAGAGGCTCCAGCGAGTCGGCGTGACGCCCGCGGATGACATTGGCCATGTTCTGCAACGGCCGCAGTCCCCAGCCAATCGCAGCCCAGACCAGCAGCGCCAAGGCCAGGCTGCCGAGCAGGAACGGAAACAAGGTGTGACGAACAATCCGGTCGATCAGGTCGTAGCGCACATCATCCCGCTCACCGACCCAGATCACCCAGTGATGCTCCGGTACTGGCAAGACAAAACCCCGCCATTGTTGGCCACTCGTTGAAAAGTCGTAGAAACCGGGAGCAGTCGGTGGAGGGTCGATGGTCGGCGCACTGGGTGTGTGCACGAGCAAGCCAGCGCCATCCTGCCAAACCTGGAAGGCCAATTTGCTTTCGTAAGGGTGGCCCACCTGATGTCGTCCGGCCTTACCCAGCGCCTCATTGAACGCCCGATAGAGCGCCTCGCGCGATCCTTCCTGCACCGGCATGCTCATGACACCCTGTAGCAGGCGCGCATTCTGGGCCAGGTGGGCGTCATACACTTCGTTAATTTCGCGGCGACTGTCATGGTAGTTGTAGAGCGCGAGCAGACCTGTGCCAAGCATCAGCAACAGCATCACTCGCCAGAGTGTGCGCTGGCGCAGCGAGCTCATACCTTGGCCTCGACCAGATAGCCGATACCACGCACCGTCCGAATCAAACCGTTGAACAATTTTTTGCGCAGGTGATAGATGTTTACCTCCAGCGTATTGCTCTCGGGTTCTTCGTCCCAGCCATACAGCAGCTGGGTCAGGCGCTCACGGGTGAAGACCTTGCCCGGTTGCGCCAACAGTTCGTGCAACAGCACATACTCCTTCGGGGTCAGCACCACTTCGACACCGTTGTAGTGCACTTGCTGGGTGGCCGGGTCGAGGCTGACGCCGGCATGCTCGATCAATACCTTGGCGCGCCCGGCGCTGCGCCGCAGCAACGCCCGCAGGCGCGCCTTCAACTCGTTGAGGTCGAACGGCTTCACCAGATAATCGTCGGCACCGGCATCCAGGCCAGTGATGCGATCGTCGAGGGCGTCTCGTGCGGTGAGAATCAGCACCGGCAGGCTGTCGCCGCCGGCGCGTAAACGCAGCAGTAGTTCAATCCCATCCATACGGGGCAACCCCAGATCCAGAATCAGCAGATCAAAGGTTTCATGCTGCAACGCATGCAAGCCACTGACACCGTCGCGCAACCAGTCGAGGGTGTAGCCCTCCTGACGCAAGCCGTCGCAGATCCCTTCACCCAATGCGATGTCGTCCTCAACCAACAGCAGCCGCATGTTCAGTCCTGTTTGTCCTTGATCGCCTTCATTAAAGCATCGATATCGGCACGCCGGCCTTGGTCTGCCAATTCACGCCCAGGCCGGGCTGGGGCCTGCAAGGCTTTCTGCAGGGCTGCAGTAGCCTCAGGGTAATGCTTTTGTCGGTACAGATGATCGGCCCAGAAGTAGTTGCTGTCGATACCGTTGGGGTTGATTTGCAGCGCTTTGCGCAGCAAAGCGTCCGCTTTGTCGGCATCGCCGAACCCGATCGGCCAGCCCGGCACTTGGTCGTAGAGCGTGCCAAGGCTGGTGTAGGCCGACCCCTGCAGTGCGTTGGGGTCCAGTTTCATGGCCTGTTCCAGGCTGGTCTTCGCCGCTTTGACCTTGCCCAGTGCCCCCAGACCGCCAACGGCGCCCGCCCAGCTGCTGTTGATGATGCCGTCCCAGATCAGAGGCTCCGGTGTACCAGGGTACTGGTGAACGAAAGCCGCCGCGTCAGCAGAGAGCTTTTCAAAAGCATCGGCCCGTTTGTCCTTGGGCAATTGATACTGGATCTGCGCCCAGCGCTGCTGGAGCTCGCTCAAGTGCTGGGTGCCGGCCTGGTCCAGTGCCCAGGTGAAGGGGGCGAATGCCAACAAGCTGGCGACGAACAGACGATTCATTTGATCGACTCCTTGGAATGGCTACCGATGTAGCGACGAATGACCGGCAGTTGCTTGCGCAACGCGCGATCGACCACGCCTGGTAGCATGCCGTTAATACGCACGAAGAGTTTTTCCGGCCACCCCAGATACAGCTCACTGCGCTCGGACTGCACGGCTTCGAGCACTGCACGGGCGACATCGGCCGGGTCGTCCATGCCGACTTTCAGCGCCTGATTGAGCGCCGTCGCAGCGCTGCTGTTCATGGTGGTGCGGGTCGCCCGGGGGGCGGCATACAGAACATTGACCGTGGTGTCGGCCAACTCACGCCGCAATGCTTCGGAGAAACCCCGCAAGGCGAACTTGCTGGCGCAATAGGTGGCATAGCCGGGATACCCGATCGAGCCATAGGTGGACCCGACATTGACCACCAGCGCCTTGGGCTGAGCGCGTAGCAATGGAAGACAGGCGCGTGTCAGTTGCAGCGGCGCCTTCAAATTGATATCCAGCAGTTCGTCGAGTGCGTGTTCGCCCAACTGATCGAGCAAGGCGAAGCGGTTCACGCCAGCGGCGTTGATCAGCACGTTGACTGTGCCCATCTCGCGGGCGCGGGCGATGACCTGGTCGCGCCCCGCTTGGCTGCGCAGGTCCGCTTCTTGCCAGCGCAGGCGATCAGGATACCGATTCATCAAACCGGCCAGCTTGCCCATGTGCCGACTGACAGCCAGCACCTGGGCGCCAGCTGCGCACAATTGTTCGGCCAGCTCAAGGCCAATGCCCCCACTGGCGCCGGTGAGGATAACCACAGATTCAGGCAAGCGCATGGCGCACCTCTGGCTGGTCTGCACGCGGCAAGCCCTGGAACATTTCGGTGTACAAGCGATAGACGACCTTCGCTGCATGGATGACGGCCTGTTGATCCGCGGCATCGTCGAGGCGGTCCATCAACTGCTTGTAGGTCACCATGTGGTCCTGATCGAGCGCACCATGGGAACTGAGGTAGCTGAACGCCTGATCAGGCAGGGCAAGGGTGCTCTGGATGGTACCCGCCGCCTGAGTGGCCAGCGCGATGCTGGTGCCTTCGAGCACATTGACCATGCCGAACAACCCGACGGGGTTGCCGCGAGCGATCAGGTCATAGAGGTAGGCGACCATCAGCTCGATCGACAATGCCGGGCGACCATCACGTACCGCCTCCCAGTTGCCGCCGCACGCGTTGACATCGTTGAGGATCCATTGCTCATGGCCGTATTCCTCGTCGATATACTCGCATACCGCGCCACGCAGCCACTCCAGCCGTGACGGCAAACGTGCGCCACAGGCCATCATCAGTGGAACGGTGTGGCGAACGTGGTGGTAGGCCTGGCTCAGGAAAGCGACATAGCTGTCCAGGCTGACCTGACCAGACAAGGCTTCACGGATCACAGGCACGGCGAACAACGCCTGACGCTCTTGAGCTGTTTCTATTTGCAGGGTGTCGAAAAAAGACATGGGAACCTCACAACGAGATGTCGGATAACAGGGTGTGGTAACGCTGCAAGATCGCCTCGCGTCGCGGGCGGCCGTTGGCAGTCAAGGTTTCGTCACGGGTGCTAAGCGGGGCTAGCAAACGGCGCCAGATGTGCACTCGGGCGTAATCGGGCAGCTTCGCGTTGCACTGCTGCACGGCTTGCTCGATGGCCTCATCGCTGGCGCTGGGATCCAGCGGCCAGAGCAGTGCCAAGTTGTGCGGCAAGGCCTCTCCATGAACAAAGGCCTGGGCAATGACACCGCTCTGAGTGAGTTCGGCCTCTACCCACTCGGGGTTGACGTTGCGCCCGAAGCTGGTGATGAACTGGTGTTTCTTGCGCCCGTCGAGGAACAGATAACCTTCTTCGTCGAGGTGGCCCAGGTCGCCCGTCGCCCACCATTGCTGGGTGAGCGGGGCCTCCTCCAGGTAGCCAAGCAATGTCGAGCCAGCCACCAGCACCTCGCCGTCCTCGGCAATACGCACTTGCACATGGGGCAATGGCTTGCCGACGCTGCCGTGGCGTACAGCACCGGGGCGATTCAGTGCGACCACGGAGGCGCACTCCGACAGGCCGTAGCCTTCGAACACCGGCAGCCCGACCGCCTCGGCCCTGGCTAGCAGGCTTGGGGATACCCGTGCACCGCCCACCGCCACGAACCGCAACGGGCCAACGCGCATCAGGCCGCGCTCGATGGCCGTGACCAGCCCCATCAGCAACTGCGGTACGAGGATCAGGCTCTGCGCACCACTGAGGGCAATGGCGCCCAGCAGTCGCTTGAAGTCCACCTGGCTTGCGCCCCCCATGCCCAGCTGATGCTGCGGATAAAGCTGTACGCAGGCCCCCGCCATCAGTGCGGCATAGACGCCGAGATTCTCCAGCAATACGCCCAAAGGCAGCACAGCCAGGTACTGCTGCGGTTCAGTGGGCCGGCTTGCCGCCTCCAATTCCCGTGCTACCCGCAGCATGGCGTCAGCGTTCAGGCAGACCCCTTTAGGGTGCCCGGTGCTGCCAGAGGTGTAGGTCACCTTGGCGGTACCATCAGGCAAGGGTGCGCTGACCGACCGCTCGCGCACCCAGAACTCACCTTCCAGAACAAACCCCTCACTGACCAGTCGCGGCTCCCACTGCGTCGTGCAAAGCACGGTTGAAGCACCACTCTGGGCAATGCAGTGATCAAACTGCGTCGCACTGAAGAACGACGGCACGATCACGCAGGGGCGTTCAGCGAACAGGGCGGCCAGGTCCCAGAACAGCAGATTAGGGCCGTTATCCAGGGCCAGCACCAACGCTCCAGCAGGTTGTCGGTGCAGAGCATGGGCTCGCAGTCCCACTTCACCGAGTAACTGCCGGTATGTGTAGCTGTGAGCATCACCTTTCACCGCCACGGCACCGGCGTGATCGCGGGCGAACGACATCAGCAGCTCTTGAAACCGCTCCAGTTCACGCGGCATGGCCAGTCTCCTCGGCGAGCACTGGGAAACCCAGCCTTTGGAACACGCCGGCTCGGGTCAGGGCGTCGAAGCCATAGCCGATGTTTCCGGCGAATACCTGGGGACGTTGCTCGTAGTAGGTTCCCCACTGGTCCATCTGTCCCACCAGACGGTCGGGATCGGCCGAGGCCAACACGGTGGGGGTCAACCCTAGTCGTTGAAAACTGTTGATCAATGTCGCCGCCCCAGTGAACGTGACCCACTCAAGGCCACGGTTGGCCAACAACCACGTCACCGCGATGATCATGATGCGAGCACTGCCAGCGCTGAGGGAGGCCAGGTTTCCAACTTCGACGATGCAGGTGCGATCCAATGAAATGCCCGCAACTTGAGAAACGGCGGTTTCCAATGAGACGTCCAGGTACCGTTCGAGAAATACGGGACCCTGGCTGGCCGGGCGCATGCCGGCCGCGGCGATCAGGCGGCCGTGGCTGTCATGCAATGCCAAGAGTTCTGGTAGGTAATGCTGCACATTCGCTTGATGCACGGCGGCAAAGCACGCGTGGATGAATTGCTCGAGATCCTCACGTGAAGCATCTCCCTCCAGATGAAGCGAAAGCTGCGCGCGGTGGTCGGCATGGCTACCGATTGGTAGCGGGAGCAGGCTGCTCCATTGAGACTCGGTCATGAAACTCCCCCCAATTGGGTTCGACAGGGGGATTATCGGGGTCGAATCTGAATAGAATCTGAAGTGACATTTTCGACTTTAGGTAAATTCGGCCTGACGGCTA
>NZ_JBICMM010000043.1:0-40576 GCF_043106425.1 Pseudomonas sp. FYR_2 | reverse complement strand
CTGCGTGAGCGCGCGCTGGCGGTGTAATGCTTGACAGGTACGGCGCCACCTCAAGGCTGGCGCCGCACCCTGGAGCGGCTTGCGCTCCCGCCTTCCGTTCAGTAAACCCTTCTCTCAGCGATCAACCAGGGCCTGCAGACTGGTCAGGATGCTGTTCGCGTCATAGGGCTTGCGGGTTACGGGCACATCCTTCAGATGCTCGGGAATGCTGATGCCGTCACCATAGCCGGTAGCGAACAGAAACGGAATTTGCCGGCGCTGCAGTTCATCGGCGACGGAAATCGACGTCCCTGTTCCCAGGTTCACATCCAGTATCGCGGCGTCCGGTGTGCGGCTGCTAATCAAACGCATGGCCTCATCCTCGGAGCTGGCGGTCATCACGTCCTTGATCTGTGCATCGTTGAGAATCTGCTCAAGGCCAACCGCGATCACCAACTGGTCCTCAAGGATCAGCACGCACAAGCCCGTCCGGGCGGCAAAGGCATCGGCTGCACGGGTAACCGGCGCGGCCGTGCTCGCAGGCTCGGCCGCTTCGGCCACGGACAGGTGTTTTGCAGGAATTCTGAACAACCCTTGCACGCCTTCGGGGTGATATTCCACTGCGCTGGTGCCACCCAGATCAAACGGAATACTGCGTTCTATCAGGACCGAGCCAAAGCCATTGCGGCTGGGCGGGCGCACCGTTGGTCCGCCGCTTTCACGCCAGGTAATGCTGCAGCCGTTGCTGGCGTCGATGGCCCAGCTCACGGCAAGCTTGCCGCTCGCCCACGACAGCGCGCCGTATTTGGCAGCATTGGTTGCCAGTTCGTGCAGCACCAAGGCCATGACCGAATAGGCGCGGGCATCCAGGATAACGTTCGGGCCTTGCAGTTCAATCACTCCGGCGGCGGTGCGGTAGGGTGAAAGCTCTGCCTCCAGCAGCTTGGCCAGTCGCCCGCCACCGTCACCGCGTACCACCTGGTCGTGAGCGAGGGAGAGCGCATGGATGCGCCCCTTCAATGTCGCCACGTAGTCCTGCAGTGTCTGGCTCTCCGAGGTCGGGTGGGCAACCAGCGCGCCAATCAACGACAGGATGTTCTTGACCCTGTGGTTGAGCTCTTCATTGAGGATGCGCTGGCGCACTTCTGCCTTCGAACGCTCGCTGGCCAGCAACTCGCTGTTATGCAGCACCACCTCGACAATCGCGGTACGGATGGCGTCGCCAAACTGGCGGTCCTGCTCGGTCCAGGGTAGTGACTGCTGGTGAACGGTTTCTTTCCAGATCGCGAAGCTCTTGCGTGGTGTCAGGCGGTCGCCCAGTGCGCCGCTGTCATAGGTCTTGTTCGGGTCCCCGGCCCAGTCGAGTGTCTCGACCACTTCCTTGCGGAAGAAGATCAGGTAATCCCTCGGCTGCTGCGACATCGGTATGATCAGCACACCCGACACATCGGTAAAGTACGCGTGGGCCGCAGGCAGTACCATCGACAGGCGGTTGGACGCCCAGGTGCGGCCAGAGCTGACGATATCTGCCAGGCGCAGCAGGTCGGGCACCGCCGAGTTGGGCGGCGTCAGCCCGCCGGATGACCAGCGGCCTTGCAGCGACATGCCGATGCCGTCGCAGGGGATCAGCGACATAAGCTGGGGCAGGCGCGCACGGAAGAACCCATCGATGTCTGCAGCCTGGTTGGCGTCAAGCAGCATACTGTCCAGCGCTTTGTGAACGTGCACGGCGGCTTCAAGCTTTTGCCGGCTGCGCAGGGTCTCGATATGCAGCGAGAAGAATTCGCCGAACATTTCCGCCGCCACACGTTGCCCCATGGCCAGTGTGCGCGGTGCGTAGTGGTGGCAGGCGATCATCCCCCATAGCTCCCCATTGACGATGACCGAAATCGACATGGAGGCCCCCACGCCCATGTTGCACAGGTATTCGCAATGGATCGGCGAGACGCTGCGCAAGTGCGCATAGGAAAGGTCTAGCGGCTCGCCCGAGGGGTCGAGCACGGGGTCGATGGCGACCGTCTTGAACTGGGCATCCGAGATCACCCGGATGGGGTTGCGCAGGTAAAGTGCGCGGGCCTGCTGGGGGATGTCGGAGGCCGGGAAGTATTGGCCCATGAAGCTTTCAAGGTCGCTGCGCCTGGCCTCTGCAACCACTTTGCCGGCGCCGTCGGTACCCAATTGGTAGATCATCACCCGGTCGTAACCGAGCACGGCCCGGACATAGCGGGCAGCATCGCGGAACAGCTTGCTGGTCTGGTCGATTTCGCGCAGTTGGGCGATCAGCGTGCGGGCCAGTTCGATCGGCTCGGCAATGCTCGCACCAGCGGGTTCGAACTCGAGGATAGCCGTGCCTTTGAACAAGTGGGCGGCAATGTCGACAGCCTCGCCGCTGGGCAGCTTCACACCGAAGCTGAGCGCCGGTCGCGAGGCCTCCCGGGTGCGGGCCAGCGCGTTGCGCAGGGTGTGCGCCACCTCATCCCCGAGCACCGCATGCAGCTTCTGGCCGTTGATGTCGCTTGCTACGCCCAGCATTTGTGAAGCATTGGCCGAATGACGCAAAACGACGGTGGCTGAGGCATCACAGGCCAGCAGGCAGCCATGGGGCTGGATACTGCCGGGTATCTGAATAGGCTCGCGGTCGCAGTTGGTCAGGTTTACTTGGGGGTTGAATGTCATTGGCCGTGCCTGTGGGGGATGAAGAGGCTGCCAGCAGGGCCGCCAACGTCAGCCTAGCAGGCAGCCGGCCTTTGGCATAGCGAAGCGAATGGGCTGGAAAGCCCAGGGTTGATGCCTACGTAGGCAGTCGCCAGGAAAGGACGAGAAGGCGGCATGTGCCGCCTTTTACCTGTGGAGTACAGATGTGCTCTTGTCGATAGGCCTTGAAGGCAAGCGGCGATCAATGGTCTCATCCGCACCTGAGCCAACTGGTATTGAACGATGACCCGCCCGCTGTTTGTTTCCATCGATGGGCCTAAAGGCACCGGCAAGACCACGCTGCTGGAGGCCGTCACCCAAGCCCTGAGGGTGGACGGGAAAAAGGTGATTCGCCTTTGCGAAAAAAAGAGCGATCCCTACCGGGGCGAAACCATGGCGCTGGTCAACAAGCTTGCCAGAACCCCGTGCCGGGATCTGGAATTCAAGGTGTGCGAGCGCTTCGCTGAAAGCCGCGCCTGGATTTCTCGGCACGTACTGCCCAAGCAGCCAGCAGACAGCATCGTCCTGATTGATCGCTGGTACCCCTCTGACGCCGCGTTTCGCCGCACGGTGCCGTTTGACCAGATCTTGCGATTGAACCTCGACCTCAGCGTGCAAGTGCCAGATTTGCATGTCGGGGTTGTCACTGCCCCTGAAACCTCGTGGGCAAGGGCTGCGGCACGCACGCGTGGCCTGGGCAGTACGGTGATACACAACCTGGATGAACAGGTGGCCTGCACCGAGGCTTTCGAGCGGGCGCTGGTAAAGCACGGCTGGGTGTTGTGCCGTAATGAAGGGGCCATGGAAGACGCAACGCGGCAGGTGGTTGGCGAGATTGACCGCGTACTGCTAACGCGTTGAGCGCTCGTGCGACCGCAAGCTGGCTTGCCGGCGCAAAGGCCGGCCTGGACAATCATGCGTGGATGATCAGGCGCCCTGGCGGTCGATATCACGGCGCAGGACGACCGACGTGGTAATGTCATCCACCGATTCGTGACGTGCCACGTTGTCGCGTACCTGATTGAGGTCGTCGATTGTCCGGGTTTCTACCTCAACCACCAGATCAAGCTGCCCACTCACCGAGGAAACCCGCCGCACGCGTGCGTCCGTCGCCAACTGGTCGAGCAGCCCCATGGCAGGGGTGCGCTGCAAGGTCACCAGCAGTATCGCGCGTATGACATTGGCGTCTATTTCGCCGATATCTGCACGGTATCCACGAATGATTCCGCTGCGCTCAAGGTTGGCCACACGTTCGGTCGTGGCGCTTCTGGAAAGGCCTATGCGGCCGGCTAACGCCTTCAGCGCAATGCGCGCGTCCTTCGAAAGTACTTCAAGAATCTCACGATCTTTTGCGTCCAGTTCACGCATTGCACCACCTGATAAGCTCGCCGTCTTTATGCCGGTCGGTACCGGCATAATGCCTGTCGATCCCGACCGTATGCAGGGTGTCGGTTTCGGCAGTGCATGACAAGCTATTGAAAAACAATTTGCTCGCTCGGAACGTGATGATATGACAGACCTTTCCCACCCGGCACCTCGGTTTTCGGCAAGCGATGCAGAGGGCCTCGCAAAAGATTTCTTCAATGTCACCGCTACGGCAACCCCCCTGGACGGGGAGCGTGACCGCAATTACCGGTTGGATACGGGCGTCGATGCGGGCTGGATACTGAAAATCGTCAATGCCAGTGAGCCCCGGGTAGAAAGCGAGTTTCAAACCGCGCTGCTCGATCATCTGGCCGTGCATGGCGCGCACCTGGGTGTGCCTCACCTTCGGGCCAGTGTGGCGGGTGACTACCTGCCATCCGTGGCCAGCGCCACAGGTGAGCAGCATGCTGTGCGCCTGGTCAGCTGGTTGGCCGGCACGCCGCTTGCCGAGGCCAAGCGCTCTTTCGCGCTGATGAGCAACTTTGGCCGGGCACTCGGTGAACTTGACCGCGCCCTGCAGGGGTTCATGCACCCGGGTGCCGTCCGTGACCTGGACTGGGACTTGCGCCATGCCGCACGCTCCCGTACGCGTTTGCACCACATTAAAAGCCCCGAGCGCCGGGCCATTGTCGAGCGTTTCATCACCCGGTTCGAACACACTGTACAGCCCAGGCTGGCATCACTCAGGGCGCAGGTGATCCACAATGACGCCAACGACTGGAACATCCTGGTCGATGCCGAAACCACCCGCCATGTGACCGGCTTCATCGACTTTGGCGATGCCGTTCACACCGTGCTGATTGCCGAGGTCGCGATCGCCAGTGCGTACGCCATTCTCGACATGGACGACCCGATCGGCGCTGCCGCAGCGCTGGTGGCCGGATTCCATGAAAAGTACCCATTGCAAGCGCAAGAGCTTGACGTGCTGTTCAACCTGATTGCCATGCGCCTGGTCATCAGCGTTACTTTCTCCGCTTCCCGGCACGATCAGACAGAAGACAACCCCTACCTGGCGATCAGTGAAGCGCCAGCCTGGCGCCTGCTGGAACAGCTTGATTCGATGAATCCACGGCTGGCTACAGGCATCCTGCGCAAAGCCTGTGGTTTCGATGCCGTCGAGGGGGCGGGTGCAGTGCGCCGCTGGATCGCCGAAAACCACACATCATTTGCCGAGCTGGTGCGCCCGTCAGCCGCCATCCTCAACAAGGTGATCGCGCCGTTTGGCGACGCCAGCCACGAAATGACCATCGCCTCAGCCGAGCAGCGGCCTGCCGATGCGACGCGCTGGTGGGATGCGTTCTCTACCGCGCACAACGTGCCGCTGGCCATTGGGCCATGGGGTGAGTTGCGTACCATTTATACGGACAGTGCCTTCGAGTCGCGCTTCATCAAGGGGCGGCGCCGTACCCTGCATGTGGGGGTCGATCTGGTGATGCCTGCCGGTACGCCGTTGTACGCTCCGGTCGCCGGTACCGTCAAAAGCGTTGAGGTTGAACCCGACCCGCTGGGCTATGGTGGGCTGGTGATGATCGAGCACAGCCCGCCAGGTTGCCCGCCATTTCTGACCCTGTGGGGGCACATGGCCCACGAGGCGCTCGACCGCTTGAAGGCCGGTGACAAGCTCGAAGCCGGCGACCTGGTGGGCTACATGGGCACCGATACTGAAAACGGCGGCTGGATTCCCCACCTGCACCTGCAGATGACCACCGATACGCAGCTGAGCGCGAGTGAGGTCATTGGCGTTGGAGAGCCCGAATACCGCGAGGTGTGGGCTGACCTGTTCCCTGATGCCTCGACCTTGGCCGGCATCCCGCCAGAAACCTACAACCAGCAGGGAATGACCAAGGCCCAGATCATTGCCAAGCGTAAAGCGCTGCTGCTACCGAATTTGTCAATTTCGTACACTGACCCGATCAAGTTCGTCCGCGGCGATGGCGTATGGCTGATCGACAACTTCGGGCGGGCCTACCTGGACTGCTTCAACAACGTGTGCCACCTGGGCCATAGCCATCCCGACGTGGTCGAAGCCTTGACCCGCCAGGCTGCACTGCTTAACACCAACACCCGATACCTGCACGACAACATCGTCGAGTACGCCGAGCGGCTGACCGGCACGTTGCCCGAGGGCCTTTGTGTGGCGTCATTCGGCTGCTCGGGCAGTGAAGCCAACAGCCTCATGCTGCGCATGGCACGCAACTACACCGGTAGCGACCAGGCGATCGTGCTGGACTGGGCTTACCATGGCACCACGCAAGAGCTCATCGACCTGAGCCCTTACAAGTACAAGCGCAAAGCCGGCAAGGGCAGGGCGGCGCACGTATACGAGGCGATGGTTCCAGACAGCTACTACGCGCCCGAGCACTGGCCATTGGAGGAACACGGCAAACGGTTTGCCGAGTCGGTGGCAGAGCAGCTGGACGCCATGCGCAAAGCCGGCAAGGGCCCGGGCTACTTCCTTGCCGAGTCGATCCCCAGCGTGGCGGGGCAGGTGTTTCTGCCCGAGCATTACCTCAAGGAGGTATACGCCATGGTTCGCGCCGAAGGTGGGCTGTGCCTGGCCGATGAGGTGCAGGTCGGGTTTGGCCGCGTCGGTAGCCACTGGTGGGCGTTCGAGACCCAAGGGGTAGTGCCAGATGCTGTCACCATGGGCAAACCGATTGGTAACGGCCACCCGATGTCGGCGGTGGTGACCACGCGTGAAGTTGCCGATGCTTTCAACAACGGCATGGAGTATTTCAATACGTTCGCCGGCAACCCCGTGTCGTGTGCGGTGGGCCTGGCGGTGCTCAATGCCATCGAGCGCGACCAGCTGAAAGAGAACGCCTTGAGCATCGGCAATTACCTGCTTGAGGGTTTCCGCAAGCTTCAGCAGCAATTCGATGTGATTGGTGATGTACGCGGGTTGGGCCTGTTCCTCGGCATTGTGTTGGTCACGGACCGCTCCTCGAAGGCTCCGGCCACGGCCTTGGCCAGAAAAGTTGCCGATGGCGCCAGAGAACGCGGCGTGTTGATCGGTACCGAAGGCCCGCATGACAACGTGCTGAAAATGCGTCCTTCCATGATTTTCAGCCGGGCCAATGCGGACTTCCTGCTTGATGTACTGCAAGACAGCTTCACTGCGGCGCTGAAGTAACGCGTTTCAACCGGGCAGGGCGTGCCGATCGGCAAGTCCTGCCCGTGCGTTCAGGCTTTTTGGCGGTCGATATCGCGCCGCAGCACCACTGCAGTCGTGATGTCATCCACTGAATCGTGGCACGCCACGGCGTCGCGCACCCGGTTCAAGTCATCAATCGTTCGTGCCTCGACCTCTACAACCAGGTCGAGTTGGCCGCTGACCGAGGATACCCGTTTCACTTGGGCGTTCTGTGCCAGCAGGTCCAGCAGGCCAAGCGCCGGTGTGCGTTTCAGCGAGACCAGAATGATTGCCCGTATTACGTTGGCATCAATTTCGCCAATGTCCGCGCGATATCCCCGAATGATTCCGCTGCGCTCCAGGTGTAAAACCCGTTCGCTGGTCGCGCTTCTTGACAGGCCGATTCTTGCCGCAAGTGCCTTGAGTGCGACACGTGCTTCCTTGGAGAGTATTTCGAGGATTTCCCGATCTTTGACGTCTAATTCGCGCAATGCTGACACTCCTGTCTGATCGCCGGTAAAGGGCCGTCCGCCCCAATAAAGAGCAGGGAATAGTTAGCCATTTGCTCCTTTTTTGTGCATTGGAAGACACTACTCCAGTTTCTCCCAGGGTCGAAGTGGCGCCGGCATTATGTCGGTCGATTCCGGCAATGTGCCAGTCCGACACGCACTTTGCAGGGTGATTTCAAGGTTTCAGTGTGCAAAGCTTTCTGTGAAGGATGGGGCCTAAGAGCCCGGAACAATAAGAAATACAAACTTCCAAGGAGTGCCTCGATGCTGGCAAGAAAAACCAGAATGCTACTGGCTTCCACTGCGGTAGCGGCTGTCGCCTTGTGCTCTAAAGGTGTGGCATACGCCGACGACTTGCAGGCTGTTCAAGCGTCGAACGTGTTACGGGTGGCAATGAGCGGGCAGTATTCTCCCTTTAGCTTTGCTAATGAAAAGAATGAAATTGTCGGTTTCGACGCCTCCATCGGAGAAGCACTTGCCCAGCGCCTGGGCGTGAATATAAAAATCATCACCACACCGTTTGACGGCATTATTGCAGGGTTACTGGCCAAGAAGTATGACGCTGTCATCGCCTCGATGACCATTACCCCCGAGCGCCTTAGAGCCGTTGACTTCGTCGGACCGTATTACCATGCGGGCCGTACCATTGGTGTCAAGGAAAGCTCTCCGATTAAAGAACTTGATGACCTCAAGGATGTTACCGTCGGCGTCACGTTGGGTGATTCGCATGACAAATGGGCGCGTGCGCGCGGCAATCTCAAAGTGCGCACTTATAAAGGCCTGCCTGAAATGCTGGTCGACCTGGATGCCGGCCGTATCGATGCGGTGGTGATGGACAGCATCCCGGTCATGGTTGCGGTAAAGGAAACCGGGCAAAAAGTGCGGATCATCAGTTTGCCGGACGAGCAGGGTGGCCGCGAGGGTCTGGGCATCGCCATTCGCAGAAACAACCCTGAATTCAAGGCCCAGTTGCAGAAGGCTCTGGACGAGATTCTGGCAGATGGCACGTACAAGGAAATTTCAATGAAATGGGTGGGCAGCGACATTCGCTGAAGCGCACCAGGAATGGCCTGGCCGGCAGGCTGGGCCGGGTTGGCAGACTTTTTGTGAGTGGTTTCATGGACCTGTCATTAATCCATCGCACTTACCCCTTTTTTCTGGAAGCCGCTTGGGTCACCGTGCAGATCTCATTGCTTTCATTACTACTTGGCCTGGTTATCGCCATTGCGCTGGTGACCTGCAGGTTATCGCCGTTCATTATCCTGCGGTGGGCGGCAAGTCTGTACGTCAGCGTGTTTCGCGGCACACCCTGCCTGGTGCAGTTGTTCATCATCTATTTTGGCGGACCACAAATAGGCATAGAACTGGAGCCGTTCGCTGCTGCGGTAATCGGTTTGGGCATGAACATCGCGGCCTATATGTCAGAGTCCATTCGAGGTGCAATCGTCAACGTTGATCCAGGCCAGGAGGAGGGTGCACGGTCGATTGGATTCAGCCGTAGGCAAACATTGTTATTCATCATCGTTCCCCAGGCACTGAAACTCATGATCCGGCCGCTTGGCGTCAATGCCATTGGCCTGATCAAAGGCTCCGCCTTGGTGTCGGCCATTTCGGTGGTTGAACTGACATACACCGCACAGCGCTTCATCAGTTCAACGTACAAACCATTCGAAATATTCATGGTGTCGGCGTTGCTTTATATCGTCATGGTCTACGCGGTCAAGTATCTGGTGGAAGTGCTGGACAAGCGATACGCGACCAAGTGAGGGGTTGGCAGTGGAAGGATTAAACCTGAGTGTCATCGCACCTTATTACGACATGCTGGCGACCGGGCTGTGGTGGACGGTTGTCATGTTTCTCTGCAGCAGTGTCATCAGCCTGGTCGTGGGTGTGCTAATTGCGCTGATCGACTTGTATGCGCCTCACGTCATGGCGCTGCCTGTGCGTTTCATGACCTGGCTGTTGATGGGCACGCCATTGCTGTTGCAACTCTATTTGATCTACTACGGGCTGGTTCAGGTGGGTATCGATATTCCGGCGCTGGCTGCGGGAATCATCGGGCTCAGCCTGCATTTTGCCGTGTACAACGCCGACGTGATCAAGTCCGGTATCGAGGCGGTTGACCCGGGCCAGATAGAAGGCGCGCGTTCAATCGGCCTGAGCAAGGCCATGACCCAGCGCTACATTATTGTCCCGCAGGCGCTCAGAAAAACCATCGCGCCATTGGGAAACAACCTCATCGTGTTGCTGAAGGACACGTCGCTGGTATCGATCATCGGTATTGCCGAACTCGTCTACAGCGCCCAGCTGGCCGTCAGCGAAACGTACAGCCCGTTTGAGTTCTACATCGCCGTCGCGGTGATCTACTACATGGCCAACCTGGCGCTCGAAGCCGGGTTGCATCTTATTGAAGCAAAGGTCGAGATGTCACGATGAACAACAACGCTATGGTAGAAGTGAAGGGCGCTCGTAAAGCCTACGGTACCCTTGAGGTACTCAAGGGGATCGATCTTTCGGTATCGCGTGGGCAGATTTTCGCCATCATCGGCCCAAGCGGTTCGGGCAAAAGTACCTTGCTACGCTCGATCAATCATCTCGAAGTGCTTAATGGTGGTGAAATCTGGCTTGACGGCGCTCAGGTCAATCAACCCTTGAAAGGCCGCGCCTTTGAGCAGCATATCAACAAGGTGCGCCAGCAGATGGGCATGGTGTTTCAGCACTTCAATCTGTTTCCGCACCTCACGGTCTGTGAAAACATCGCGATAGGGCCTGTGAAGCTCAAAGGCTATTCGAAACGTGCGGCCAGGGAGCTGGCCCTGGAGTACCTGCAGAAAGTCGGGCTGGGCAACAAGATCGACGAGTTCCCGTCCCGGTTGTCCGGCGGGCAAAAACAGCGCGTGGCCATTGCCCGGGCCTTGGCCATGCAACCCAAAGTGATGTTGTTCGATGAAGCAACCTCGGCACTGGACCCTGAGCTTGTGGAAGAAGTGAACCTGGTAATGAAACAGCTGGCGGCCGAACACATGACCATGCTGATCGTCACGCATGAAATGCGCTTTGCCGGTGAAGTGGCCGATCAGATCGTGTTCATGGATGGCGGGGTTGTTGTAGAGCAAGGTGCACCCAGTGAGATGCTGAGAAATCCCGTTCAAGACCGCACCCGGGCTTTTCTGAAAAAGCACCTGCATAACGACTGATGTTCAGGTGCTGACGTGCATTTCAGGCGGAGGTTAGCGCCGGCGAAGTGTTACAGAGCGGAAGCATAATATATTATTTAACATAATATGCATTATGGGGTTATTTGATATTTCAAGCGGCACCGTGGAGTGCCAGATGCTAAGCCAGCTCAAGCGCCTGGATTATCCTTGCCGGCGAATTCGTTGACCCAGGTTAAGGTTGGGTACCTGTGCCTTGATTAAAATCCGGGCTACGCACCCTTACGGGGAATCTGGCATGACGATTATCGTAACCGGCGCTGCAGGCTTCATCGGCAGCAATCTCGTCCAGGCACTTAACCGGCGTAACGAAACGGAGATCATCGCCGTCGACGACCTGACCGATGGCGACAAATTCCGTAACCTGGCCGACAGTGAAATCGCTGATTACCTGGACAAGGACGATTTTCTCGATCGTTTTGCCCGTGGTCAGTTTGGCAAGGTTCGCGCGGTGCTGCACCAAGGCGCATGTTCGAGCACCGTCGAGGCTGATGGTCGTTTCATGATGGACAACAACTACCGGTACAGCCACGAATTGCTTGTATCTGCGCAGCACCAGCAAACGCCGTTCTTATATGCGTCGTCGGCAGCTGTGTACGGTGCAGGACGAGATTTTCGCGAACAGCGCGAATGCGAACGACCGCTGAACGTTTATGGCTATTCCAAATTCCTGTTCGATCAACAGGTACGCCGTCAATTGACTACAGCACGCAGCCAGATCGTCGGTTTGCGTTATTTCAACGTGTACGGCCCCCAGGAACAGCATAAAGGCGCCATGGCGTCAGTGGCCCTGCACTGCTTCAACCAGTACCAGGCCCAAGGAAAAGTGACGCTGTTTGGCCGTTATGGTGATTATCCCAGCGGTGGCCACCTGCGTGATTTCGTCTCGGTGGATGATGTGGTCAAGGTCAACATGTTCTTCCTTGATCACCCGCAATCAAGCGGCATCTTCAATGTCGGCAGCGGTCGCGCCCAGCCTTTCAATGACGTTGCGTTGGCTGTAATCAATCGGCTGCGTGAGCAACAAGACCAACCCCCGTTGTCACTTGAGACGGCCTTGCTCGAAGGTGTACTGGAGTACTGCGGGTTTCCGGATCATTTGCGTGGCAAATACCAGTGTTTTACCTGTGCCGACCTCGAGCGCTTGCGCGCTGCCGGGTACAAGGCACAAACGTTGACAGTCCAGCAAGGCGTGGCCCGCTACTGCGACTGGTTGTTGGGTGTCCAGCGCCCGCCGCCTGCTCCATTCAAGCAAGCGGCGGAAGCTTAACATTGCGAGAAAGTTGGATTGGGCGGCGATTTCTTCTAATGTATAGGTAGAAATTGGCTGGTAATTACCGTTAACTACACTAAATAGTCATTTAGCGTAGTTATATAAAAGGGCGCATAACTGCCCTCTCTTTGCCCTTACGCCAATCCACCAAAACGCTTGTAAAAGCTTTCGTTAACATCCGGCAATGGTCCGTCTGCCGTCTCCAACGCTGCATTCAGCCATTCCTCTGCTTTGGCAAACACCAACCGGTAGAGGTTACGGCACAGCTGTCGTGCGGCCCTTCCCTCCCAGTCCCCTGGCAGTAACTCCTCTGGCAGTTGCGGGTCGCGCAACAGCAACCGGCGGTACTCGTGAATCAGCAGCGTGCGTGCCAGGAAGCAATCTTGCGCATCAAGCACCGTCTGCTCTTTCAACCCCTGCCACAGCGGCCTGAACAGCTGGATGAATTCGCTGTACTGCTGCCCCAGCTCTTCGATACGCCAGCTCTCCCGCACCTGGGCGCGCATGGCTTTTGACGCGAGTACTTCCTGTGTGTGGGTTTCAAAGACGATGCTGTCGTCGCTGGCCTCGAGTTCGCGCAACGTGGCAGCCAGGTCGGCACGGTCTGCCCGTGGGCAACCCAACAGGTTCGGCGCCATTACGCCAAACCCCTGCCACTCCAGTTCTTCACGCAAGGCCTTGCGTTTACCTGCCTCCAGTTGCGACAGCAGCACCAGCGTCCACGCCCCGTCCCAAGCGGGTTGGCTTGGGCTGTAGACGCGTTTGAAGGCTTTCTCGAAGCGCCTGCGACCCGTGCCCGTCAGGCTGTAGTAGCTGCGCCGGCCAACCTTTTCAGCCGTGAGCCAGCCTTCTTTGGTCAGGCGAAAGATCGATGTGCGAATCAGCCGTTCATTGATGCCGATTGGCTCCAGCAGGTTGATCAGGCTACCTAGCCAAACGGTACCGCCGTGGGGCTCGATGGCATCGCCATACAAGGTGATGATCAGGGAACTGGCGCGGATCGGCGTCTGCTCCTGGAAGCGAGTGATCAAGTTGTTCAGTGGGGCGAGATTGCTCATGGGCGAACTGTGCGCGGATAAAGCACCGACTATACCTGTGCGGCGGGCCGCCTGGCCATTGCGTGACGCAACCAGGCTCATGCCGTCGCCTGGCCTTTGGGCCTGATACCTGTGTCTTCCATACGCAGCCGCCCTGCTTCAACCTCGGCCAGTGGCGGGCATTCGACCATGGTGTTCATGCAACGCAGCGCCAGTTGCTGGTATTGAGCAGTGCCGCGCTGCTTCCAGGCCAGCTCCTGCTCGCTCAGGCGCCGTTTCATCTGGGCTGGCGAGCCCATTACAAGGCTTTGAGCTTCGCACTCGAAGCCGGCTTTGACGAAGCTGGTAGCCGCTACGATGCAGCGTGGTGCGATATGTGCACCATCCATCACCACCGCATTCATCCCGATCAAGGTGTCCTGGCCCACTCGGCACCCGTGCAACACGGCGCCATGTCCGATATGCCCGTTGCGTTCTACCACGGTATCGCCGCCCGGAAAGCCATGCATTACGCAGGTGTCCTGCAGGTTGGTACCCTCCTCCAGCACGATACGGCCGAAATCACCCCGTAGCGATGCCAATGGGCCTATGTAGCAACCAGGGCCGACGATGACATCGCCGATCAGCACTGCACTGGGGTGTACGTAGGCTGATGGATGCACCACGGGCGTCAGGCCGTCCAGTCGATAGCAAGGCATGGGAAAACTCCTGAAATTATTTTAAATGCTGTTAGAGCTTGTATCACAAGCAGCTTGGTCGTCAATCGTGTATCGCTTCTCTGATGGGTGGAAAATTGGGGGTAACCTAGGCGATAACGATGACCAATAGTCAGATGAAACGTTTTACCGGAAGGTTATCGATGCCCGTTTTTGAGCTTTAGAAACGAGCAAAGAGATACATAAAAATATTTTTGCCGTTGCACATCGGTATCGCATGATGCATATACTGGCTGCACCTGGTCGTGATCCAGCATCACGCCTTGCAAAAAATAATTCCAAGAAATGCCGGCGCCACGATGTGCCGTGCGTGTAGCCAGAGGAACCCGACATGCCGCGATATCTCGATGTGCAGGCGCCCGAACGTGGCGTTCAGCTCATCACCTTGCAACGGCCTGAGGCCCTGAATGCCCTGTGCACCCAGCTACTGGCAGAGCTGGCTGCGGCCTTGCAGCTTGCCGAGGGCGACGAGCAGATACGCGCCGTAGTGATTACCGGCAGCCCCAAGGCATTTGCCGCAGGGGCCGACATCCGTGAGATGGCCGAGCGCAATCTGGTCGGCATTCTCAACGACCCTCGTGTAGCCCATTGGCAAACGATCGCCGCATTCGCCAAGCCGCTGATTGCCGCCGTGAACGGCTATGCACTGGGTGGCGGTTGCGAGCTGGTGATGTGTGCCGACATCGTCATTGCCGGTACCGACGCCCGTTTCGGTCAGCCGGAAATCAACCTCGGCATCATCCCCGGCGCCGGCGGCACTCAGCGGCTGTTGCGCGCTGTCGGCAAGCCGTTGGCCATGCAGATGGTGTTGACAGGTGAAGCGATCACCGCCCGCCACGCCCAGCAGGCCGGCCTGGTCAGCGAAACCACTCAACCGGAATTCACCGTGGAGCGCGCCCTGCAGGTTGCCCGCAGCATTGCCGCCAAGGCGCCCCTGGCTGTGCGCCTGGGCAAGGAGGCGTTACTGAAAGCCGGCGACACCGACCTGGCCAGCGGCCTGCGTTTCGAACGGCATGCGTTCACCCTGCTTGCCGGTACCGCCGACCGCGATGAAGGCATCCGGGCATTCCAGGAAAAGCGCCAGGCCCGCTTCCAGGGCCGCTGACCATTTTTCCCTCGACTGACGGAGTGAGTCTGTCATGACTTACCAGCACATCCTGTTTTCCATCGAGGACGGCGTCGCCCTCCTCTCGCTTAACCGCCCCGAGCAACTGAACAGCTTCAACACCGCCATGCACCTGGAAGTGCGCGAGGCACTTAAGCAAGTACGCCAGAGCAGTGATGCGCGAGTACTGCTGCTGACAGGCGAAGGCCGTGGCTTCTGCGCCGGCCAGGACCTGTCCGACCGCAACGTTGCCCCAGGTGCCGAAATGCCAGACCTGGGCGAGTCCATCGACAAGTTTTACAACCCGCTGGTGCGCACATTGCGCGACCTGCCGCTGCCGGTGATCTGTGCGGTCAACGGCGTGGCCGCTGGCGCCGGTGCCAACATACCGCTGGCCTGCGACCTGGTACTGGCTGCCCGCTCTGCAAGCTTCATTCAGGCGTTCTGCAAGATCGGCCTGGTGCCAGACTCTGGTGGTACCTGGCTGCTGCCGCGCCTGGTCGGCATGGCACGGGCCAAGGCCCTGGCCATGCTGGGCGAACGCCTTGGCGCCGAGCAGGCCCTGCAGTGGGGGCTGATCCATCGCGTAGTGGACGATGCCGCACTGCGTGATGAGGCCCTCACCCTCGCCCGCCAGCTTGCCACCCAGCCCACTTACGGTCTGGCCCTGATCAAGCGCGGCCTCAATGCCAGCTTCGACAATGGCTTCGATGAACAGCTGGAGCTGGAACGCGATCTGCAGCGCCTAGCCGGGCGCAGCGAAGACTACCGCGAAGGTGTGAGCGCCTTCATGAACAAGCGCACGCCAGATTTCAAGGGGTGCTGAACATGAGTGCACTCGCAAGCGATGTGCAGGTGGCGGTGATCGGTGCGGGTGCCATGGGGGCCGGCATCGCCCAGGTCGCGGCCCAGGCCGGTCACCCGGTGAAACTGTACGATAACCGCCCAGGCGCTGCTGCCCAGGCGGTGGCCGGCATTGATCGGCAACTCACCCGGCTGGTGGAAAAAGGTAAGTTGCAGGCAGCCGAGCACGAAATGATCCGCCTGCGGCTATGCCCGGTCGACACCCTTGAAGCATTGGCTGATGCCGGCTTGGTGATCGAAGCCATCGTCGAGAACCTGCAGGTCAAGCAGACGCTATTGCGTCAGCTCGAAGCCCTGTGCGCCGACGATTGCATACTCGCCAGCAACACCTCGTCGTTGTCCATCACCAGCCTGGCCGCCGGCCTTGCACGCCCGCAACAGGTAGTTGGCATGCATTTCTTCAATCCGGCGCCGCTGATGGCCTTAGTCGAAGTGGTGTCGGGCCTGGCAACCGAACCGGCAGTGGCCTCCTGCATCTACGATACCGCCCAGGCCTGGGGTAAACAGCCAGTGCACACGCGCTCGACACCGGGTTTTATCGTCAACCGTGTGGCGCGGCCTTTCTATGCCGAAAGCCTGCGCCTGTTGCAGGAAGGTGCAGCCGACTGCGCCAGCCTCGATGCACTGTTGCGCGATGCGGGTGGTTTCCGCATGGGGGCGTTCGAGCTCACCGACCTGATAGGGCACGACGTCAACTACGCCGTCACCTGCTCGGTGTTCGATGCGTTCTATGGAGATTTCCGCTTCCAGCCTTCGCTGGTGCAAAAAGAGCTCGTGGATGCCGGACGCCTTGGCCGCAAGACTGGCGAAGGCTTTTATAGCTACGTCGAAGGCGCCGAACGGCCAGCACCTGCTGAACTGTGCAGCCTCACCAGCGCCGAAGCCTGCGTCATCGAGGGACACTTGGGTGTCATGCAGCCACTGGTCGAGCGCCTGAGCCTCAACGGCATCGCCGTCACCCGGCGTGCAGGTAGCGGTGTGATCCGGGTCGGCGATGCCACCCTGGCACTGTCCGATGGCCGGCTCGCCAGCCAGCGCGCCCGTGAAGATGGCCTGCGCAACCTGGTGCTGCTCGACCTCGCACTGGACTACAGCACTGCCACGCGAATAGCCATCAGCTGGTCGGCGGACATCACCGAAAGCGCACGCGACCACGCCGTGGCCCTGCTGCAGCGCGCCGGGCTCAAGGTCACGGCGGTCGCCGACCTGCCTGGCCTGGTGGTGCTGCGCACCGTGGCAATGCTTGCGAACGAAGCCGCCGATGCCGTGCTGCAAGGTGTCGGCAGCGCCGCCGACATCGACCTCGCCATGCGCGCCGGCGTCAATTACCCCTGCGGCCCGCTGGCTTGGGCCGGGAATATAGGTATTGCCCACACCCTGCGCGTGCTCGACAACCTGCAGCGAAGCTACGGCGAGAGCCGTTACCGCCCTTCCCTGTTGTTACGCCGCTGCGAAGCCAAAGGAGGCACCCTGCATGACTGAAGTGGAACTGGCACACGCCTGTGCCGACGCCATGTACGCCCGCGACCAAGCCACCCAGAGCCTGGGCATCACCCTGCTGGATGCCGGCCCAGGCAGCGCCAGCCTGCGCATGCCGGTACGTGCCGACATGATCCAGGGTCATGGCACCTGCCATGGCGGTTTCCTGTTCGCGCTGGCCGACTCGGCATTTGCCTTCGCCTGTAACAGCTACGATGAGGCCACCGTGGCGCTGGGCTGCAGCATCGACTACCTGGCCCCGGCGTTGCGCGATGACGTGCTCACCGCCAACGCCAGCGAGGTCAGCCGCAAGGG
This sequence comes from Pseudomonas sp. FYR_2, assembly GCF_043106425.1. Classification (NCBI taxonomy): domain Bacteria; kingdom Pseudomonadati; phylum Pseudomonadota; class Gammaproteobacteria; order Pseudomonadales; family Pseudomonadaceae; genus Pseudomonas; species Pseudomonas sp. FYR_2. The sequence goes on along the minus strand of NZ_JBICMM010000043.1, from coordinate 22,832 downwards.
CCGTACTGGCCTGTACGACGTGCGCATCGATAACCAGCGCGGTGAGCTGGTGGCGATGTTCCATGGCAAATCCTACAAAGTGCGCGGCACCGTGCTCGCGCAGGAGACGCAAGATGAATGAAAACAGTCTGCCCGATGCCTTGATCATCGACGCCGTGCGCACCCCTATTGGCCGCTACGCCGGCGCCTTGAGCGGCGTGCGGGCCGATGACCTCGCCGCAATCCCGCTCAAGGCGTTGATCCAGCGTCACCCCGAACTGGACTGGAAAGCCGTCGATGACGTCATGCTCGGGTGCGCCAACCAGGCCGGTGAAGACAACCGCAACGTGGCGCACATGGCCAGCCTGCTGGCCGGGCTGCCACTTGAAGTGCCTGGGACCACCATCAACCGCCTGTGCGGTTCCGGCCTGGATGCCATCGGCAATGCAGCCCGCGCCCTGCGCTGTGGTGAAGCCGGGCTGATGCTGGCGGGTGGCGTGGAATCAATGTCCCGTGCGCCATTTGTGATGGGCAAGTCAGAGCAGGCATTCGGTCGTGCCGCCGAGCTGTTCGACACCACCATCGGCTGGCGTTTCGTCAACCCGCTCATGAACGCTGCCTACGGTACCGATTCGATGCCGGAAACGGCCGAGAATGTGGCGGAACAGTTCGGTATTTCGCGCACCGACCAGGATGCTTTCGCCCTGCGTAGCCAGCACAAGGCAGCGCAGGCTCAGGCCCGCGGCCGCCTGGCCCGGGAAATCGTGCCGGTCGAAATCCCGCAGCGCAAAGGCCCGCCCAAAGTGATCGAGCACGACGAGCACCCTCGTGGCGATACCACGCTCGAGCAACTGGCCCGGCTCGGGACGCCTTTCCGTGAAGGCGGCAGCGTAACAGCGGGCAACGCCTCCGGGGTCAATGACGGCGCCTGCGCCCTGCTGCTGGCCAGTAGCGCGGCTGCCCGCCAACACGGCCTCAAGGCGCGCGGCCGTATCGTCGGCATGGCCGTGGCCGGGGTCGAGCCCCGGCTGATGGGCATCGGTCCGGTACCGGCAACCCGCAAGGTGCTGGAATTGACGGGTTTGTCGCTGTCCGACCTCGACGTCATCGAGCTTAACGAGGCCTTTGCGGCCCAGGGCCTGGCGGTGTTGCGCGAACTGGGCCTGGCCGATGACGACCCGAGGGTGAACCGCAACGGCGGTGCCATTGCCCTGGGTCACCCGCTGGGCATGAGCGGTGCACGCCTGGTGACCACTGCCTTGCATGAGCTGGAAGAAACCGCCGGCCGCTACGCCCTGTGCACCATGTGCATCGGCGTTGGCCAGGGCATTGCGATGGTCATCGAGCGCCTCTGAGCGGATCAGACCATCTGCCTGTTACCCAACCGAACGCAGCCGTATATGCTGCGCTCATGACACTCACCGCGCGGCCTGCAACCGGTGCCGCGCGGCGTACAAGAACAATTCGAGTGAAGCCATGAACATGTACCATGATGCCGATCGTGCCCTGCTGGACCCGATGGAAACCGCCAGCGTCGATGCCCTGCGTCAGCACCAGCTGGAGCGGCTGCGCTGGAGCCTGAAGCACGCCTACGACAATGTGCCGTTGTACCGCAAGCGCTTTGCCCAGTGCGGCGCCCACCCCGACGACCTCAAAAGCCTTGAAGACCTGGCGAAGTTCCCCTTCACCGGCAAGAACGACCTGCGTGACAACTACCCCTACGGGATGTTCGCCGTGCCTCAGGAAGAGGTGGTGCGCCTGCACGCCTCAAGCGGCACTACAGGCAAGCCGACGGTGGTTGGCTATACGCAGAATGACATCGACACCTGGGCCAATGTCGTCGCCCGCTCGATCCGCGCGGCCGGAGGGCGTAAAGGTGACAAGGTGCATGTTTCCTACGGCTATGGCCTTTTCACGGGTGGCCTTGGCGCGCATTACGGCGCCGAGCGCCTGGGTTGCACGGTAATCCCGATGTCTGGCGGCCAGACCGAGAAGCAGGTGCAGCTGATTCGCGACTTCCAGCCTGACATCATCATGGTCACCCCCTCCTACATGCTCAACCTGGCTGACGAGATTGAGCGCCAGGGTATCGACCCGCACGACCTCAAGCTGCGGCTGGGCATTTTCGGTGCTGAACCCTGGACCGACGAGCTGCGCCGCTCCATCGAAGGGCGGCTGGGCATCAATGCCCTCGACATCTATGGTCTGTCGGAAATCATGGGCCCTGGGGTGGCGATGGAGTGCATCGAAACCAAGGACGGCCCGACCATCTGGGAGGACCACTTCTACCCCGAGATCATCGACCCGGTCACCGGCGCAGTGCTGCCAGACGGCCAGCTCGGCGAGCTGGTGTTCACCTCGCTGAGCAAAGAGGCGTTGCCGATGGTGCGCTACCGCACCCGCGACCTCACCCGGCTGCTACCGGGCACCGCTCGCCCTATGCGGCGGATCGGCAAGATTACCGGTCGCAGCGACGACATGCTGATCATTCGCGGGGTCAACGTGTTCCCGACCCAAATCGAGGAGCAGGTACTTAAAATAAAACAACTCTCAGAGCTTTATGAGATCCATCTGTATCGTAATGGAAACCTGGACAGTGTCGAGGTGCACGTGGAGTTGCGCGGAGAGTGCCAGCACCTCGATGACGGCCAGCGCAAGCAGGTGATCGGTGAGCTGAGCAAGCAGATCAAGACCTACATTGGCATCAGCACCCAGGTGCACCTGCAGCCTTGCGGCACGCTCAAGCGCTCAGAGGGCAAGGCCTGCCACGTGTTTGATAAACGGTTGGCCAGCTGATTCATTCGGCTGCCTTTTCGGCCCCGGCTCAGTCCGGGGCTTTTTTTTGCGTGTTGCACGCCCTCACAGGGGCTGCAAGATCCCTTCGGGGACGGTTTTGCCCGCGAAGAGGCCTGAAAGCGATACAGAAATCTTATTTGATACACACAAAACAGTTTGACGTTATGTTTTGTATCGCTTACAAATGACTCATGCCTTAGCAGGAGTCGCAGCACATGTACGCACAGCTAGTGGAAACCGGAGCCAAGCGCGTCAAGTCGCTGGAAGAGATGTCGCCCGAAGAGCGCAACTTCCAGGAAAAGATCGACGCTGAAATCAAGATCGAAGCCAAGAACTGGATGCCTGAGGCCTACCGCCAGACCTTGATCCGGCAGATCTCCCAGCACGCCCATTCGGAAATCGTCGGCATGTTGCCCGAAGGCAACTGGGTCACCCGCGCCCCCAGCCTCAAGCGCAAGCTGCAACTGATGGCCAAGATCCAGGACGAAGCCGGCCACGGCCTCTACCTGTACAGCGCCATGGAAACCCTGGGCGCCGACCGCGATGAAGAAATCGCCAAGCTGCACAGCGGCAAGGCCAAGTATTCGAGCATCTTCAACTACCCCACGCTCAGCTGGGCCGACATGGGCGCAGTGGGCTGGCTGGTGGATGGCGCCGCCATCGTCAACCAGGTGGTCTTGCAGCGCACCTCCTACGGCCCCTACTCCCGCGCGATGATCCGTATCTGCAAGGAAGAAAGCTTCCACCAGCGCCAGGGCTACGAAATTCTCCTGACAATGATGCGCCACGGTACCCAGGCCCAGCGCGACATGGTGCAGGACGCCATCAACCGCTTGTGGTGGCCCTCGCTGATGATGTTTGGCCCCAGCGACGAATATTCCCCGAACAGCGCCCAGTCCATGGCCTGGAAGATCAAGCGCCAGACCAACGATGAGCTGCGCCAGCGCTTCATCGACCAGACCGTGCCGCAGCTCGAACTGCTCGGCTGCACCGCCCCCGACCCGGAGCTGAAGTGGAACGCCGAACGGGGTCACTACGACTTTGGCGAAATCCAGTGGGACGAGTTCTACGAAGTGATCAAGGGCAATGGCCCGTGCAACCAGGAACGTGTCGCCACCCGGCGCAAGGCCATCGAGGACGGTGCCTGGGTACGCGAGGCTGCCGTGGCCTACGCGCGCAAGCAACAGAACAAGAACGCCGCCTGAGCGGCGATTGATGCGGAGATCGAAAATGTCTGTCTGGACCCTCTACGAAGTGTTCGTGCGCAGCAAGCACGGCCTTAACCACAAGCACGTCGGCAGTGTGCATGCCGCCGATGCCGCCATGGCCATCGAGAACGCCCGCGAGCTTTACACCCGCCGCAGCGAAGGCGTCAGCCTGTGGGTGGTGCCCTCGGCGCTGATCACCGCATCGTCCCCCGACGAGAAAGACCCGCTGTTCGCCCCTTCGGACGACAAGGTCTACCGCCATGCCAGCTTTTACGAACTGCCCGACGAAGTCGGACACATGTGAGGTTGGCCATGCACAACGAAGCCCTTATCCCCTACCTGCTGCTGCTTGGCGACAGTGCCCTGGTACAAGGCCAGCGCCTTTGCGAGTGGTGTGGCCACGCCCCGGCCATCGAAGAAGAACTGGCCCTGATGAACGTCGGCCTCGACCTGGTCGGCCAGGCGCGCAATTGGCTGGAGTACGCCGCTGAGCTGCTGGATGACGGCCGCGACGCCGATGCCCTGGCCTTCCGCCGTGACGAGCGAGCCTACCGCAACCTGCTGCTGGTCGAGCAGCCTAACGGCGATTACGCCGTGACCATGACCAAACAGTTTCTCTACGACGCCTGGCACTTCGCCCTGCTGCAGGGGTTGGCTGGCTCCAGCGATGAACGTATCGCCGGTATCGCCGCCAAGGCCTTGAAGGAGGTTACCTACCACCTGCGCCGCTCCAGTGAGTGGGTACAGCGTTTGGGTGGCGGCACGGAAGAAAGCCGCCAGCGCATGCTCGCCGCCATTGCGGCACTGTGGCGTTTCACGGTCGAGCTGACGGCTGGCAGTGACAATGAAGTGCAGCTGGCCAAAGCGGGTATCGCTGCCGACCCCGTTGCCGTGGGTGCTGCCTGGCTCAAGCAGGTGAGCGAAACCTTCAGCTCGGTCGACCTGCCGCTGCCAAAGGCTGCCAGCCACTTCTACCTAGACGGTCGCAAAGGCTTGCACACCGAGCACCTGGGCCTGCTGCTGGCCGAAATGCAGTTCCTGCCAAGGGCCTACCCCGATGCAACCTGGTGAGCTGATTGCCGGCGACCGGGGTGCACGGGCGCTGCAAGGTGACGACCTGGCCCGGGCATGGGCGGTGCTTGGCCAGGTCATGGACCCGGAAGTACCCGTGGTCAGCGTGGTCGACCTGGGGATCGTTCGCGACCTCGACTGGCGCGCCGGCCACCTGCACCTGGTGGTTACCCCGACCTACTCCGGTTGCCCGGCCACCGAGGTGATCGAAGGTGATATCCGCCAGGCGCTGGAACAGGCCGGTTTTGCCGCGCCAGACCTTGAGCGCCGGCTGACACCGGCATGGAGTACTGACTGGATCAGCGAACTGGGCCGCGAGCGCCTGCGGGCTTACGGCATCGCGCCCCCCCAAGGCAGCGCCAGCAAGCGCAGCCTGCTGGGCGAGGTGCCCCAAGTGTGCTGCCCACAATGCGGCAGCGCCCATACCGAATTGCTCAGCCAGTTCGGCTCCACCGCGTGCAAGGCGCTGTACCGCTGCCGCGAGTGCCTGGAGCCGTTCGACTATTTCAAATGCATTTGAGCCGTGGAGAATGCCATGAGCCAGTTTCACAGCCTGACCATCAAGCAAGTGCGCAACGAGACCCGTGACGCGGTGTCGATTGCCTTCGACGTGCCCGAGCACCTGCAGGCGCAGTTCCGTTTCACCCAGGGCCAATACCTGGTCATGCGTACCCGGCTGGACAACGAAGAAGTCCGCCGTTCCTACTCCATCTGCAGCGCTGTCCAGGACGGTGAGCTGCGCGTGGCCGTAAAACGCGTGCCAGGCGGGCGTTTCTCGGCGTTTGCCAATGATGTACTCAAAGCCGGCCAGCAACTGGACGTGATGCCGCCGTCGGGCAGCTTCTTCGTGCCGCTGGACCCTGCCCGCCACGGCAATTACCTGGGCGTGGCCGCCGGCAGCGGCATAACCCCGATCCTGTCGATCATTGGCACCACCCTGGACCGTGAGCCGCACAGCCGCTTCACCTTGCTGTACGGCAACCGCTCCAGCTCTGGCGCGCTGTTCCGCGACAAGCTCGAAGACCTGAAAAACCGGTACCTCGACCGCCTGAACCTGATTTTCGTGTTCAGCCGCGAGCAGCAGGATGTCGACCTGTACAACGGTCGCATCGACGCTGACAAGTGCGGCCAGCTGTTTTCGCGCTGGCTGGACGTTCCTGGCTTGGACGCGGCCTTCATCTGTGGCCCCCAAGCGATGACCGAGACCGTACGCGACAGCTTGCAGGCCAACGGCCTGGGCAAGGAGCGCATCCATTTCGAGCTGTTCACCGCTGCCGGGAACGAAGCACGACGTGAAGCCCGCGAAGCGGCGCGCCAGGTGGACGCGGCGCTCAGCCACATCACCGTGATCAGCGACGGCCGCGCGCTCACCTTCGACTTGCCACGCAACACCCAGAACGTGCTGGACGCCGGCAATGCCATCGGCGCCGAGCTGCCCTACTCCTGCAAGGCCGGTGTGTGCTCTACCTGCAAGTGCCGGGTGATCGAAGGCGAAGTGGAAATGGACAGCAACCACGCACTGGAAGACTACGAAGTGGCGGCCGGGTATGTGCTGTCGTGCCAGACCTACCCGGTGAGCGACAAAGTGGTCCTCGATTTCGACCAGCTTTGAGACCAAGTCGCTTGCTTCGCGGGCAAGCCCGCGAAGAGGCCATCAGCGACACCGCAACACCCGCGTGACCTCAACAAAACAATTACAACACCCAGAGATCGCAACCCATGACACCCGAACGCATAGAAAGCATCGCCAACCACCCCGACTTCCAGCACCTGGTACGGCGCAAACGCCGCCTCAACGGCAGCCTGACCTTGGCCATGCTGGTAATTTACTACGGCTTCGTCCTGCTGGTGGCGTTCTCGCCCACCACCCTCGGCCAGTCCCTCAGCGGCGGCGTAACCACCGTGGGCATGCTGGTGGGTGTGCTGATGGTGCTGCTGTCCTTCGCCCTGACCGGCATCTACGTGCACCGCGCCAACAATGTGCTCGACCCGCTCAACGATAAGGTCAAGCAGGAGTGCGCACAATGAACTGGACTGCCATCTCGATGTTCATGGTGTTCGTCTGCTTCACCCTGCTGGTCACCCGCTGGGCGGCCCTGCGCACCCGTTCGGCCAGCGACTTCTATACCGCTGGCGGGGGGCTGACCGGCATGCAGAACGGCCTGGCGATCGCTGGCGACATGATCAGTGCCGCTTCCTTCCTGGGCATCTCGGCCATGATGTTCATGAACGGCTACGACGGCCTGCTGTATGCCCTTGGCGTGCTGGCCGGCTGGCCAATCATCCTGTTCCTGATCGCCGAGCGCCTGCGCAACCTGGGCAAGTACACGTTCGCCGACGTGGTCAGCTACCGCCTGGCACAAACGCCGGTACGCCTCACATCGGCGTTCGGCACCTTGGTCGTCGCATTGATGTATCTGGTCGCGCAGATGGTCGGCGCTGGCAAGCTGATCGAGCTGCTGTTCGGCATCAGCTACCTGTACGCGGTCATGCTGGTTGGCGTGTTGATGGTGGCCTACGTCACCTTCGGCGGCATGCTCGCCACCACCTGGGTGCAGATCATCAAGGCCGTCATGCTGCTGTCGGGCACCAGCTTCATGGCCTTCATGGTGCTCAGGCATTTTGGCTTCAGCACCGAAGCCATGTTCGCCAGCGCCGTGGCCGTGCATGCCAAGGGGCAGGCGATCATGGCCCCGGGTGGCTTGCTGTCCAACCCGATTGATGCCATTTCCCTTGGCCTGGGCATGATGTTCGGCACCGCTGGCCTGCCGCATATCCTGATGCGCTTCTTCACCGTGAGCGACGCCAAGGAAGCACGCAAGAGCGTGTTCTATGCCACCGGCTTTATCGGCTACTTCTACCTGCTGCTGATCGTCATTGGCTTTGGCGCCATCGTCATGGTCGGTACCGAGCCGTCCTACCGCGATGCCACCGGCGCCATCATCGGCGGCGGCAACATGGTCGCCGTGCACCTGGCCCAGGCCGTGGGCGGCAACCTGTTCCTTGGTTTCATCTCTGCCGTGGCCTTCGCCACCATCCTGGCCGTGGTTGCCGGCCTGGCGCTGTCTGGCGCATCGGCCGTGTCCCACGATCTGTACGCCTGCGTGTTCCGTCAAGGCAAGGCCACCGAGCAGGAAGAAATGCGTGTGTCGCGTATCGCCACCCTGCTGATCGGCCTGCTGGCGGTGATCCTCGGCCTGATGTTCGAGTCGCAGAACATCGCCTTCCTCTCCGGCCTGGTACTGGCAGTGGCGGCCTCGGTCAATTTCCCGGTGCTGCTGCTCTCGATGTTCTGGAAGGGGCTGACCACCCGTGGCGCGGTATGCGGCAGCATGGCTGGCCTGGTTTCGGCCGTGCTGCTGGTGGTGCTTGGCCCGGCGGTGTGGGTCAACGTGCTGCACAATGAAGCAGCAGTGTTCCCTTACAGCAACCCGGCGTTGTTCTCCATGAGCCTGGCGTTCCTTAGCGCCTGGGTGTTCTCGGTCACCGACAGCTCCGAGCGTGCCACTGAAGAGCGTGGCCGCTACCTGGCCCAGTTCATCCGCTCCATGACCGGTATCGGCGCCGCCGGCGCTAGCAAGCACTGACTTCAAGGACGAACAACCATGTCGGGTAAAACAACAACAATGAACCGCACGCACTTCATGTCAGCTGCCTGGCTGGCCACCCTCGCATTACCATTGCCAGCGATGGCAGACTTTATCAGCGACAGCCACGCACGGCTGGAGCTGCGTAACCACTACATCAACCGCGACTTCCGCCAAAGCAATGCCCCGCAGGCCAAGGCCGAGGAATGGGGCCAGGGCTTGACCGCGAAGCTGGAGTCGGGCTTCACCGAAGGCCCGGTCGGTTTTGGTGTTGATGCCATGGGCCAGCTGGGTATCAAACTCGACTCCAGTCGCGATCGCCGCAACACCGGCCTGCTGCCCTTTGGCCCGAACAGCCATGAACCGGTCGACGACTACAGCGAACTGGGCCTGACCGGCAAAGTACGCGTGTCCAAAAGCACACTGCGCCTGGGCACGCTGCAACCCATCTTGCCGGTGGTGGTCTACAACGACACCCGCCTGTTGGCGTCCACCTTCCAGGGTGGCCTGTTGACCAGCCAGGACCTTGATGGCCTCACCTTCAACGCCGGCCGCCTGACCAAGGCCAACCTGCGCGATTCCTCGGGCCGGGACGACATCGGCTATGGCGCTGCCACCAGCGATCACCTGGACTTCGGCGGTGGCAGCTATGCCATCACCCCGCAAACCAGCGTCAGCTACTACTACGCCAAACTCGAAGACATCTACCGCCAGCAATTCGTGGGCCTGATCGATACCCGCCCATTGAGCGAAGGTGTGAGCCTGCGCAGCGACCTGCGGTACTTCGACAGCCGCAACGACGGCGCCGAGCGTGCCGGCAACATCGACAACCGCAACTTCAACGCCATGTTCACCCTCGGTGTGCGGGCGCACAAGTTCACCACCACCTGGCAGCAGATGTCCGGCAACAGCGCTTTCCCGTTCGTCAACGGCGGCGACCCGTTCACGGTCAACCTGGTCACCTACAACACCTTCACCCGTGCCGGGCTGGACTCATGGCAAGTGCGCTATGACTACGACTTTGTGGCGATGGGTATCCCCGGCCTGAGTTTCATGACCCGCTACACCGACGGCCGCCACGCCGAAACCGCCACCGTCAGCAATGGCCGCGAGCGCGAACGCGACACCGACATCACCTACGTCATCCAGAGCGGCCCGTTCAAGGACGTGAGCCTGCGCTGGCGCAATGTCACTTTCCGTTCCGGCAACGGCCTGACCAATGCCGTGGACGAAAACCGCCTGATCATCGGCTACACCCTGGCGCTGTGGTAACAGCGCGCCCCTACATTTGAACAGCATGGAGAACAGCATGTCTGCCGCCCCTACCCTGCAAAGCTTCATTGCCGGCCGTTGGCTGGGCCAGCATGGCGCTCAGGCCCTGCGCAGTGCCCTCGACGGCCACGTGCTTGCCTACAGCCATGAAGAGCGCCCGGACTTCGCCGAAGCCGTGGACTATGCCCGAGCCCGTGGCCTTTCCAGCTTGATGTCCATGGACTTCCAGCAACGCGCCCAGCGCCTCAAAGCCCTGGCCTTGTACCTGGCCGAACGCAAAGAACAGCTTTACGCCCTGTCCCACCACAGCGGCGCTACCCGTGCCGACAGCTGGATCGACATCGAGGGCGGTAACGCCACGTTGTTCTCGTACGCGGGCATTGGCAGCCGTGAGTTGCCGTCGGGCAACCTGGTGCACGAAGGCCCTGCCATTGCGCTGGGCAAACAAGGCCACTTCGCCGGCAGCCACATCCTGGTGCCGCGTGCAGGCGTTGCGGTGCACATCAACGCGTTCAACTTCCCCATCTGGGGCATGCTGGAAAAATTCGCGCCGACCTTCCTGGCCGGCATGCCTTGTATCGTCAAGCCTGCGACCTCCACCAGCTACCTGACCGAAGCCGTCGTACGCCTGATGAACGCCTCCGGCCTGCTGCCGGAAGGTAGCCTGCAACTGGTGATCGGCAGCACAGGCGACTTGCTCGACCGCCTGCAAGGTCAGGATGTGGTGACCTTCACCGGCTCTGCCGATACCGCTGCCAAATTGCGCGTCACGCCGAACCTGATACGTAACTCGGTACCTTTCACCGCAGAGGCGGACTCGCTGAACTGTGCCATCCTCGGGCCGGACGTCAGCCCGGACAGCGAAGAGTTCGATCTGTATATCAAAGAGGTGGTACGTGAAATGACCACCAAGGCCGGGCAGAAATGCACGGCCATCCGCCGGGCCATTGTGCCGGCCAGGCACATCGACGCCGTTGCAACACGCTTGCGCGAGCGCCTGAGCAAAGTCGTGGTTGGCGACCCCTCGCTGGAAGGTGTGCGCATGGGTGCCCTGGCCTCCCACGACCAGCAGCACGACGTGGCCGAGCGGGTACGCAGCCTGCTGCAAAGCTGTGACCAGCTGTTCGGCGCCAGCGATGGCTTTGCCCCGCGCGGCGAAGGTGTGGCCGAGGGCGCGTTCTTCGCACCGACCCTGCTGCAAGCCCGCGACCCGCACGCCGAAGGCGGCGCGCACGACATCGAAGCGTTTGGCCCGGTCAGCACGCTGATGGCCTACGATGACCTTGACGAAGCCTTGGCGCTGGCCGCACGGGGCAAAGGCAGCCTGGTGGCAACCCTGGTCACCGCCGACCGTAGCGTGGCTGCCAAGGCCATTCCGGTGGCGGCTGCCTGGCATGGTCGCCTGCTGGTGCTCGACAGCGAGGCCGCAAAGGAGTCCACCGGCCACGGTTCGCCACTGCCGCAACTCAAGCACGGCGGCCCTGGCCGGGCCGGTGGTGGTGAAGAGCTGGGTGGCCTGCGTGCGGTCAAGCACTACCTGCAGCGTGCCGCTGTCCAGGGCTCGCCGAGCATGCTCACGGCAATCACCGGCGAATACGTACGCGGTGGCGAAGTGATCGAAACCGAAGTCCACCCGTTCCGCCGCTACTTCCAGCAGCTGCGCATCGGCGAGTCGCTGCTGACCCACCGCCGCACGGTGACCGAAGCCGACCTGGTCAACTTCGGCTGCCTCTCGGGTGACCACTTCTACATGCATTTCGACGAAATCGCGGCCAAGGAATCGCAGTTTGGCAAGCGCATTGCCCATGGCTACTTCGTGCTGTCGGCGGCAGCCGGCCTGTTCGTGTCGCCAGGTGCCGGGCCGGTGTTGGCCAACTATGGCCTGGACACCCTGCGCTTCATCAACCCAGTGGGCATCGGCGACACCATCCAGGCGCGCTTGACCTGCAAGCGCAAGATCGACCAGGGCAAGACCAGCCCGCTGGGCCAGCCGCAGGGTGTGGTGGCGTGGGATGTTGAAGTCACGAACCAGCTGGGTGAGCTGGTGGCCAGTTATGACATCCTGACCCTGGTGTTGAAGCAGCCGGAGTGATGGCTTGACCTCCCCGGCCACTTCACCGGTTCAACCGCGAAGTGGCCGGCAGCTTCAGGTATGGCCTCAACGCATTGCCGCCGGGTCGACCACCGACGGGTTCGGCTTGCTCCCCGAAATCCGCCACGTCACGGCGGTAATGCCGTAGCGCTCGGCCATGGGTCGGCTGATCTTTCTGATCTTCTCGCGGCCGAACTTGGGAATGATGCCAATGCCCGCATCGCAACTTGCCCAATGCCAGGCCTCGGCATTGTCCAACCGCTCCAGACGAATGATGAAACTGCGCGGCTGGCCATGCAGTTGGTAATCGATGATGTACAGTTGTGGGCTAGGCATCGCAGGGGGCCTCCTCTTCTCCATGGATGACAACCTGATTGATTCGGGCAGGGCCAGATAATTCAAAAAATTGTCGAACAATTAGAACCCGTTACCCTACGGTGGGGATATTCAGTCACTGGCTGCGGCTACGCCCATGACTGTTCTGCCCCCCTTTGCGGCCCGCTTCCGATGCCCGCTGGCGGTCATTGGCAAAATTGCCGCCAGAAGCCTGCCCTCCCTTTTGTCCGGCGCGGGAGGCGCGCTCCCTGTCGTTGGCGAAGTTGCCTGGGTTGGTTTCCTTGGTGCCACCACGTTGGCCGGTTTGCGCTTGATCCAGTGCCATGTCATTACTCCTTGCGAGGAATTGGCGGTTGCATGGCCTGTACCATGCCCTACTTCCGAGCCGCCAATTGCAAGGTCTGCTCAATCGTTTTGCCCGCAGGTGACGAGCGGCACGAAACTCCCACGGGCAAAATTTTTGCGCGGCAAAGCTGCCGGCTTTTGACCGTCAAGCATGAACACTCCACTGGACCGCATCCACATCGATCGGCATTTCATCAATGGCATGGATCATCCCGTTCTCCAGCGCCTCCCGTGGCCCCAAGATGCGCGGATAGGCCATCAGATACCGCGGCACATCCAGTACCTCAGCGGCGCCTTCGGTTCGTTCGGCGACGATCTGCGCATACAAGCGCAAATCGTAATCCAGGCTCATGGCATATTCTGCCATCCGTGAATGGTCCACCGAGCCATGCAAGGTCCAATGAAACGGGTGGAACAGGAACTTGCTGTAACTGCATGCCGTACGCCGCTCCCCGGCCAAGAACAGAATATTACCCATGGACTCCACCGTGCCCAGGTTGTGCGTCTGCACCTGGACCGGTAACGCCCGCAGGAAGTTGTACAGGGTAAACCCGTAGCTGCACTCGCCTCCCATGGTGGCGATGTTCAATTGCAGTACATCGGCCCCCTGCTGCAACGCCCGTGAACAGGTATTGACCAGGTTGCCGCAGGTTGACGAGTTGATAGGCCCGGTGAAATGGATGATATGTCGTGCCATGTTTGCCTCCAGGGTTGGCAGGTCATTCCTTGGGCTTGGCGTGTATGCGGTGGAAACGTCAACCGCCGCAAAGTTCAACCCGACCTCACCCTGTTGGTGCAACGCCCTGCAGCGGCCGTCTGGCCTGGCGTTGCGACGCAGGTCACACGCGGCTGAACAACACCCGCTTGAACGCCTCAGCCGCCAGATGCACCTGCACCGCCCAGTCATCTGCAGCTTCACTGCCGGCATCGTCGGAAATGTACTTAAGGCATACAAACGGAATGCGTTCGTCGCGTGCGATCAACGCCAGCACATAGGCTTCCATGTCGACCACGTCATAAGGCGCATCGCCATGGTTGATCTCGAAGTTGTCACCGCTACCACAGGTTTCCAGCGTCAGGCCCGGGATTGCGGTGCCGTGCTCCAGAACCACCGGGATGTCCGACAGCGGTGTTTCATAACGGGCAAAGCCCAGTGGGGTCACGTCCATATCGCGTTGCACGAAGCGGTTACAGCACACCACTTCGCCCTTGCCATGGCGCTGGCTGCCCGCCGAGCCCAGGTTCACGATCAGCTTTGGGCGGTGCGCGGCAATGGCTTTGGTCAGGGCGATGGCAGCATTCACTTTGCCAATACCGGTGAATACGGTACGCACCTCGCTGAATACATTGCCAGCCTCGGCCTCGAGGGCGAAGACGAATAGCGTGTCATCCAGTGAAATGTCAGGGAATTGCTTGATCAGCATCATGGAGCAGATGATTCCGGGTGGCTGCAAAGGGCGCCGCCATTGTCGGCCAACCCTGGCTAATTGCAAACCCCCGGTTCATTGCAGTGCCAGGTCGCCCCGGCACTGCCATCAGGTCACTTACGAGCGGCCGCCCTTACGGCCCGACTCGCTATCGTGGGGCATGTTGCCGCCCGAAGACTGGCCGCCCTTGCGCCCGGCTTCGGAAGCCTTTTCACGGTCGTTGGCGAAGTTGCCCGGGTTCTTGCTACCACCCTGGCTGCCTTGTTGATTGCCAGTACGGCTGTTTTCTTTGTTGGCCATGGTCTTGAAACCTCGTATGACTTGGATGTGCACGGCACGTTGCCGTACACAGGTTGTGAGTACGGCCCCCTCGGGGGATTCGGTTTATTGCGAAGGGTTCGGACCGGTGGCGTTAAATAAGCGACAACGCCATATTTGGGGCGCCTGTCAGTCGTGCGGCGGGCTATCCAGGCGTGCTTGTCGGCGGCCAAGCCAGCCGCCGGTCACTGCCCAGCCTAGGGCAATCAATGCGCCGGTCAGCATCGCCAGTTGCGGGTGCTCGCCCATCACGTCCAGTGCCCGCTTGACCCATCCGCTCAAGGCATCGCCACCCCGGTAGACCACCGTATCGATGAAGTTCTTGGCCTTGTACTTGTCCTCGGCCGGCAGCACCGTGAACAGCATTTCCCGCCCAGGCCGCACCAGTGCGTATTCGCCAGCTCGGCGCACCACCATGACCACCACGAATACTGCGAACACCGGTGCCAGCGCCAGCCACACAAAGCCCACAGCCATCACCAGCGGCACCGCTACCAGCAATACCCCCACGCCCAACCGACGCGCCAGGCGGCCCGTGAGGAATACCTGGGTAAGGATGGCCAATGCCTGCACGACGGTGTCGATCACGCCGAATACCTGAGTTTGCCGGGTGCGATCGGCAAATGTTTCGCTGACGATGCGTGCCTGCTCGAAATACAAGAAGGTGCTGACGCTGGCCAGCAACACGACGAACAGTGCGATACCCAGCAGATACGGCGAGCACAGTACCGCGGTGGCACCGGCAAACGGGTTACCGCCCAAAGGTCGCGATCCCGAGCGTTGGGGTTGTTCCGGAAGACGTTGGCGTGCTCGCCAGCGTTGCAGGAACAGGGCCGCGCCACTGCTGCCCAGCAACAATACCGCCGCCAGCACCAGCAGCCCGGCATGGCCTAGCGGCGCCACCAGCAACGTGCTCAGCAGGGGGCCACTCAGCCCGCCCAGGCTGGCCCCAGCGGCCAACAGGCCGAACAAACGCTTGCCCTGGGCGGTGGAAAACAGATCAGCAAGTACGCTCCAGGCCAGGGAGATGGTCAGCAGGTTGAATACCGACAGCCAGATGTAGAAGCCCCGAGCCGCCGACAAGTCGTCAGGGGCGACTGCGAACAGGACGGCGAACAGCAGCAGGTTGCTGGCAAAGAAGCCATAGGTCCACGGCAGGATGAGCCTGCGTTGCACCCTGGACGCCAGCCAGCCGAACAATGGCAGGCACGCCAGGGTGGCGATGAAGGTGCCGGTGAACAGCCACTGCAGGTTGTCCACCCCACCGGCAATACCCATGGTTTCGCGCACAGGGCGCAGCATGAAGTAGCCGGTGAACAGCAGGTAGAACAGCAGCAAGCCGGCGATGACCGCCGGCCCTTCGCCGGGCTTGATGTTCAGGCCTTGATCGAGCCGCCGCCGCCACGCTTGCATGGAGTCAGGCAAACTGCTTGATCAGCGCCTGTTGCTGCGCCTGGCTAAGCAGGGGTTCATGCCCGGCCTTGAGTTGGTCGAGCTGGCGTTCGGGCCGGCCGGTGGCAGGGATGACCGTGGTCACCGCAGGATGGCTGATGGCAAATTTCAGAAACAGCTGCGCCCAGCTACCGATGCCTGCTTCTGCGGCCCAGCCGGGCAACGCCCGGTCCTTGACCCTGGCAAACAGGCGGCCATCGTCGAAAGCGCGGTTGATCAGCACCGCAATACCTTTGTCCTGGCAAAGCGGCAGCAGTTCGCGGGCTGCGTCGGGGGCGTTGACCGAGTAGTTGATCTGGATGAAGTCCAGCGGCTCGCTTCGCACGATGCGGGCGACTTCATCCTGGCCACTGTTCAGGTAATGGGTGATGCCGACGTAACGGGTCTTGCCCTGCTGCTTCAGCTCACGGGCATAGGGCAGCTGGGTCTGCCACTCACGCAGATTGTGAATTTGCAGCAAGTCGACTTTGTCGGTACGCAGGCTCTTCAGGCTGCCGGCCCACTGTGCTCCGGCCTCGGACCTGCTGTTGGCCGCGATTTTGGTGGCTATGAAGCACTGCCGGTGCCAGCCACCCTCCTCGAGCAACTGGCCAAGTACGCTGTCGGCCCCCCCATAATTGGGCGACGTATCGATCACCCGGCCACCGCCTTCGAAAAAGGCCTTGAGCACGATTTTGAGCTGCTCGTACTGAGCCGAGCCAGCGTGCACTTCGAAGCTGCCCGAGGTACCGGCACCGATCACCGGCAACGCTTCACCGGAGGACGGCACTTTACGGGTCAGCAAGCCGGCCGGGCTGGCAGCATGCAGCCAAGGGGCCGCCGCCAGCAAGCTCAAGGCGGCACTGGCGCGTAGGACATCACGACGTGCGTACATGGAAAGCTCCCGTCATGAATCGGAAACTTTCAAGGCTAGTCGCTCTGCTCCGCGCCAGCGGGTGTTTCTGTATCTGGATGTTTAGTGATTAGGCCTGCAGCAGCTGGCTCAGGTCGACACCCGCGTCACCCATCGGCGGGCACCAGTAATAGCCACCGGTCAGTGGCCGGCTGAAGCGGTACAGGCCGTCGATGATGCCGTCCTCCAGGCCGCTCATGCGCCGCAGTTGTACCTCGAATGCATCGAAGCTGTGGCCCAGGGCGACAAAGGCCAGGCCGGCACCGCGCTGGTCGGCCCAGGCGACCGAGCGACGCACCATGAACGCCTCGGGCTCGAAGCTTTCCTGGGCGGTGCGCTTGACGTGTGCGGACTCGGGCGCATCGTCGAGCTCTTCGTTGTCGCTCAGGCGGCGGCCGATAATGTTGTCCTGGTCGGCCTGGGGCAGCGACTTGAAGTAGTCAAGGTCGTGCTTCCACAGCTGGAACGCGGCAAAGCTGGAACCATCGCTGGTAATGGCCGCCTGCACCGCATCTTCGTCCACCGGGTTTTCGGTGCCGTCTTCGTAGCCTGTCAGGTCATGGCCGCCACGGTGCAGGAAGCCATCAACGCTGTCCGCCAGGCGCAGGGCCGGTGCCAGCACCTGCTCCAGGGCGTTGGCGCGCAGCAGCAGGTCGCCGCGCTCGTTCCCGCGCAACCACAGCCACAGGGCGTGCTGAGTGCTCGGGTTTTCAACGGCGGCGTCCAGCAGCGGGAAGGCGCGCAGGCCCGGCACTTCGCGGCCCAGGGCCTTGGCCAGCGGGGCGCCGACACCGAGCAGCAGCTGTTCGCCATCGACCTGCGGCAGCAAGGCATCGAGCGCAGCTGGCAACGCTTCGGGCGACTGCAGGGTGAAGAACAGGTGACGGGCATGGGCCGGCACAGGGTTGGCAAGCAGACCTTGCTGGAACGGCATGACAGGCTAATCCTTGGTAAAAACAGAAATGCTACTGCGCCTGCAGGCCTACTGCAACGCGGCATGCAGCCCGGCCAGCCGCTGCGCTTGGTAACAAATGGTTACCAATAGCGGGCCCTTTGCGATTAGCTATCAATCCGCGCCTGCCTACACTCCTCGAGATCCTTCGCCCAAGAGATTGCCCATGACAGCCTCGCCCTTGCTCACCGCCGTTCTGCCGCTCGCCTTGGGCATCATCATGCTCGGCCTTGGGTTGTCGTTGACCCTGGCGGACTTCGCTCGCGTCGTGAAGTACCCCAAACCGGTGATGGTGGGCCTGGCCTGCCAGATCCTGCTGCTGCCGCTGGTGTGTTTCCTGATCGCCAACGGTTTTGGCCTGGAGTCGGCCCTGGCGGTAGGGCTGATGCTGTTGGCGGCCTCGCCAGGCGGCACCACGGCCAACCTGTTCAGCCACCTTGCCCATGGCGATGTGGCGCTGAACATCACCCTCACGGCGGTCAATTCGCTGATCGCAATCCTGACCATGCCATTGCTCGTGAACCTGTCGTTGAGCTGGTTCATGGCTTCGGATCAAGCCATTCCGCTGCAGTTTGCCAAAGTGATGCAGGTGTTTGCCATTGTGCTGCTGCCGGTGGCACTGGGCATGCTGATTCGCCATTTCGCCCCGGTTTTCGCCGCGCGTATGGAAAAACCGATGAAGCTGGTGGCCGCGCTGTTCCTCGCCTTCACCATCGTCCTGGCCCTGGCCAAGGACTGGCAGACCGTGGTCGAGTATGCGCCGGTGGTGGGCCTGGCGGCGCTGCTGTTCAACCTGTTGAGCCTGGTAGTGGGTTACTGGGTGCCGCGCCTGTTGAATATTCCCAAACGCCAGGCCATTGCCATTGGCATGGAAATCGGCATCCATAACGGGACCTTGGCCATTGCCTTGGCGTTGAGCCCTTCGCTGCTGAACAACGCGACCATGGCGGTACCGGCGGCGCTGTATAGCCTGATCATGTTCTTTACGGCAGCGGGGTTTGGCTGGTGGGTAAGCCGTGGGCATGTGGCGGCTCAACCCGA
This sequence comes from Pseudomonas sp. FYR_2, assembly GCF_043106425.1. Taxonomy (NCBI): domain Bacteria; kingdom Pseudomonadati; phylum Pseudomonadota; class Gammaproteobacteria; order Pseudomonadales; family Pseudomonadaceae; genus Pseudomonas; species Pseudomonas sp. FYR_2. The sequence continues at coordinate 4,064 of NZ_JBICMM010000043.1, read as the reverse complement.
AGGCGAAACGGTGAATTGAGGCCCGTTCAGGTAGTTACCGCTGGTTGCGTTTGCTGCGCAGCTGCTGCTTCAACACCTTCAATGGGGGCGCATAGAAGAAACCGAACGAGACACTTCCCGTGCGCCCCTTCACAGCATGGTGCAACCGATGCGCCCGGTGCAAGCGTTTGAGGTAGCGGTTGACCGGCCGAGGCTTGCGCGGCCAGTGCCGGTGATAAAAACCGTCATGGGCCACCACGTACAGCACCCCGTACCCTGCCACCCCACCGCCCACCCACTGCAACGGTGCATAACCGCTTTTGCCCAGCGCTACCAGTCCCGTGGCGATCAGGCCCAGGGCCACGAGGTACAGGTCATTGGTTTCAAGCATGCCCAGCTGAGGCTCATGGTGTGAACGGTGCAGCCACCAGCCCCAGCCATGCATGATGTACTTGTGAGCCAGCGTGCCAACGCCCTCCATGGCCACCAGGGTGCCGAACAGTACGGCGAGATTGAACAGCATGGAACGGTCCGGGTGATGGCAAAGAGAGGCGCAAGGTTAACGGCTGCCCAAGTTTTTTTCCATGCGGGCGTGACCGGCTGCAGGCCATTCAAGGATGAAGCCCTTGTCATGTTTTCGCCCTTGACCTGCTCTGCCCCGGGGCGTATGGTCCGCGACGCAATTTTGCCTTCCTCAACAGGAGACCTGCCTTGGACAGTAGCCCCAGTCGCTTGCGACAGGCCCGCGTGGCGCACTAGCCCGGCAGTGTCCTGCACTGTCTGGCCGCCCTGGCAAGACGGTGGTTTCCTGTAACCCCCGCTTTTCCTCCCTTCCTCGTGGTCCTGCGCATTGTTCTGGTTTTTCAACCGCGCCAACTGATGGCGTTCATGCGGGTGTATGCCTGCGCAAGAGGTTTGCTATGGATTGGAAGGTATTTCTGCTGCGCGTCAGCATTGCCTTGCTGTTGGGGGCGTTGATCGGTGCCGAACGGCAATTGCGCCAACGCCTGACCGGGCTGCGCACCAATGCGCTGGTCAGCACCGGTGCTTGCCTGTTCGTGCTGATGACCCAGGCGGTGCCAGGCATGGCTCCTACCGATGCATCGCGCGTCGCCGCCTATGTGGTGTCGGGCATCGGCTTTCTCGGGGGTGGAGTGATCATGCGTGACGGCTTCAACGTACGAGGCCTGAACACTGCAGCCACCTTGTGGTGCACGGCGGCAGTGGGTGTGCTGTGCAGCCTTGGGCTGCTGTTGGAGGCGGCATTGGGTAGCCTGGTGGTGCTATGTGCCAATATCCTGCTGCGTGATATCGCCCAGCGGCTGGACCGTCAGGACGTGGTGCCGGCCAGCGAGGTGGAGCAGCACTTCGAAGTGCGAATCGTCTGCCGTGCCGAGGACGAAATCCAGGTGCGCAGCCTGATGCTGCACAGCCTGGGCGATCCGCAACTGCGGCTGCAGTCACTGCAAAGCCAGGACCTGGACAGCCCGCCGCGCCTGGAAGTACGCGCCGAGCTGTTGGGCACCGCGCAGGCACCCGCGCAACTGGAGCGGCTGGTCAGCCGGGTGAGCCTGGAGAAAGGTGTAAGCTCGGTGCGCTGGCAATTACAGCCGCAGGCACTGGCGGCGGATTACTGAAACAGGAGTGATTCATGCGTATCCGCCCTACCCTCAAGCGCGATATTCAACACCTGCCGGACGTAGAGCGTTCGGCAGCCCAGGCGTTTGCCGGCTGGCCAACGCTGGCCTGGCTGGCGCAAGGTGATGTGATGGATTGCGTTGCGCACAGGGCTTTCGTCGACGCGGGCGGTAGCTGGGTGGCCGAGGACGATAATGGGTGGCTTGCCGGTTTTGCTTGTGCCCGGCGTGAAGGGCAGGCTCTGCACCTTTATGAAATATCGGTGCGCCAGGAGGTTCAAGGGCAAGGCGTGGGGCGGCGTTTGCTGCAGCAAGTGGCTGATGCCGCGCGTGACGCAGGCCTGCGCGAGCTCACGTTGACCACCTTTGCCAAGGTGCCCTGGAATGCGCCCTTCTATGCACGGTTCGGGTTCGAGGTGCTCGATGAGCGGCTGCTGAGCCCCCGGTTACGGGAAATCCTGGCCAATGAACGTGCGCACGGCCTCACTGAGCGTTGTGCAATGCGCCGTTACGTCGAACATTAGACGGCCCGTCACTCTGCATGTGCCGGCAGCTGTGCCCTGCATTGCGCCAACGCCGCATCGCGTTCTTTTAACTGCTCTTCATACCGCAGCAACTGCCGCGCCTGTTCCGCGCACACGTCGCGCCTGGTTTCCAGGTGCTGCGCTTGCATATCCAGCTGCCGGCGCATTTCTTCGCTGGCACCTTGTGCCTGGGCCAGGATCGTCCGCAAGCCCTGGATCTGCGCATCGCGTTGCTCCAGCAACTCGTCCTGCGCCCGGCACTCGCTGGCGGCCTGGCGGTGCTCACCCAGCAAACGCTCATTATCGCGGTGCAAGCGGGTCAGCTCGTCCTGCTTGACGATCATGCCCTGCTGCAGTTGGCGCACTTCCACCTGCATCTGCTGCAGTTGTGCTTCATGACGGCGCTGTTCCTGCTCGCGCTGTTCACGGCTGGCATTGCGGTAATGCTCCAGAGCATCGCGGGCATGGCAGTGTTTGTCCTCCAGTGACTTCACCTGTTCGTCCTTGTCGGCAAGGCGCACCTGCAACTCACCCAGTGACTGGTTGAGGCTGGCGCTGCGCAGCTGTTCGGCTTGCAGCGTGCTTTGCGTGGTCAACCGCTTTTCCGTCTCGTCGGCCAAGGCCGCTGCATCGATCTGATGCTGCTGCTGCGCTGCCGCCAGGGCCTGACGGACGATTTCCAGCTGGGCCTCAAGCTGCTCTCGCTGTTGGGTGAAGGTGCTTTCGGCCTGTTCGATCTTCAGGTCGGCCTCATCTTGTAGCTGCGTGGCCAATTGCCCGACCAGGCGGCTTAGCACATCGCTTAGCGCCGCGCCGCCTTCGGATGCCACGGGTTGCTGGCCGTTCAATTCCTTCAGGTAGCGGTGAATCGTGGTTTTCGAGCCGGTATTGCCCAGCTCGATACGTATGGCATCGATGCTGGGGTTCTCGCCGCGGGCAATCAACGCCTGACGTGCCTGCTGAACCACCACCTTGTTGATACCGCCCCGGGCCATGCGTGCTCCTACGATTTTGTACTGTGTTATGTAGCATGTAATTACGTACTGATTATGGCCATAACAACGCTCACCTGCAAATGTTTCCTAAGGAAGAATAATCACGGCTTATCGAATGTGATAGATGAAACAGCCGCCAATCAGCTGTACGCAGGCACCTGTCATTTCTGCCAGTTGTGCGAACCCATACCACTTGCTCAAATCCAGTTTCGTGCAAGTCAACTGGGCAGGAGGTAGTAAATGAAGCACACCATTGAAAACGAGCAAGACCCTGATGGGGCGGCGGATCACCAATCGCTCAGCAATCCGCCGTTTTTTGGTTTGTTCAGCAAGGAAACGCTCAACCTTCACTGGGACCGCTATCACAGCAGTCACACCGGCAAGGTCAGTGACAAGGTCAGTTATGAGGAAGCCACCGAAAACGGCTACTGGAAATTTGGGGCCATCGACCTCGGCAGTGCCTCGATGCGTTTTCAGGAGCGTGATCTGCTCGTCAACGTGCCTGTGCTCTATGATTTAGGTTTTAAAACCCGCAGGCAGCCTGGTTCTTCCAGTCAGCGCGTGTGGGACGCTCACCAACGTTACCCTTCGACGGATGCGCAACTGACCGTCAAACTGCCGTTTTTTGATAATCCTGCTCAATTCCATATTGCCGATGACGGCAAACTCATGCTGCGGCTGTCCAAGGGCACCTGTATTGAAACCGTGGGCAGTGGCTACGACAGCGCGCTGCTTCTAAAAGAGCTGACAAAGCGAAATGGGGTTCGCCTGCCTGATACTTCCCCCCCAAGAGGAACGCTGCGCGGCGAGCTGGCCGGTCAGTTCTCAGACGCAGGTAGCGCCGTGATGTACACCGCAGCCGAATCGTCGATGGCCGACGGTGCCAAAGCACACCCCAATGCCAGCGAGCCAGTGCCTTTCGCCATCTA
>NZ_JBICMM010000042.1:0-57565 GCF_043106425.1 Pseudomonas sp. FYR_2 | reverse complement strand
GCAGCAGATCGGTTGCCGCTGTGAGCCGTGGCCTACGCCCAACCCGATTAGTTGTTGGTCGAATAATGACCAGTTAATCAACCTCGGTTTCAATGTCTGCGAGCAAGCGTTTGTTGATGACCCCGTACCGGCGTACCCGTACATCACCGAACAACTTGGTCAAATCGTGGGGCCGCTGGCTCAGAATCTTGTTCGCTTTAACTTCGCACCAGTCTGGTGTGACCCGCCGATATACAACCTTCATCGTCACCGGGAAGCACTTATCGGCCAGCTCTTGAAGCCCTGCCACCTTACTTGTGGTGTACATGGTCAAGTACGCCTGCCGTACGTTGCCACGCCTAGGGCTTTGCAAACTTTGAACTCGAATCAAGAACGGTTGATCTGCAAACTTCCTGCCCAGCTCTTGCCTGAATGTCTTCTGGTCAATTAACAGGTTCTTACTGTCCTCGGGCGTCTCGTAGAACACCGAGTACTGGTAGTTCCATATTGGGGCAAGCAAGTAGTTGGCAAACTTTCGCTTGGTCTTGTCTTCCGATGATTCCACTTGCTGTTCCCATTGGTGATGGCTTACCGGATGAAGGGGATAGGCCATAGAATCTTCATTTGCACCTCCTAAACCTGCACGGATCGCCGTACCGATTGCACGCACTGGCGTGGGTAGGCTTAGTCTCTGTCCGGCCCTTTAACTACGCGGGCTGTGTGGCAGTCTTGTCACCGTGGGTTCTGGGGCGGGTCAAGTGGATGATTCTGCTTTTTTAGTGCGGCGGTATCAAGGGCCGTCAACGGCCCCGATTCTTACCCGCCGTGGCCTGTTCATCTGCCCGCATCGCCTTGACGTAGCACCGCATAGCCCACTCGATGAAGTCCCGAACAGGCATCTCATGGCGCCGTGCGTAGTAGCACAGGCCATGGAACTCATCCGCTGTGAACGAGACGCCTAGCGCCTTGGTGGCCTGAGTCATGCCGCCACCTCGGCTGGTTCTGCGTAGGCGCGGAGCAGGTCTGCCAAGGCTTTCTGCTCATCACTGGTCCGCTTCTTCTCTGCTGCTTTGGCCGCTGCCGCTGCTGCCTGCCGTTCAGTGCGTTCTACGCTGATAGCCACCTGCCGAGCGGTTTCAGTCACATTCCGCTGGTATCGGTCCTGCTCGTACTCGTCCAGGGCCATCTCTGCCAACTTGGGAAGTTCGGTCGCAATAACGTCTTCCGGCTTGCGTAGAATTGCCTTGAACCACAATGGCTGGGTGACCACCTTAACGATGGTGAAACCATCTCGAAGGATGTGTTGAAGTTCGATCAACGCCACCTCAAGTGGTGTATCACGGACCCAATCTACATTGGCGGCCAAGCCCTTGTAATGAAGACCTTCCGAACTTTTGTAATATTGTTCGGTGCGTTTGTCCAGCAACTGCTTAAATTCGGTATCGGAGTATTTGAAGAACTCGACTACAGTTGTGCCGTAAGTGTTGGTTACATTGGTCATATTAGTTTCCTTATTACTTGTTTGAACGGTGTTGTTTGAGAGCCGCGATAAAGCTCGCCTTGGCTCTTTGCTTGTCGCTTGATGGTTGGGTACTGCTGCCAGTGCTGGCGTTCTGTACGGGCTTCGCTGGGGCTGCTACAGGCGCCTTCGTGGGGGTGGTTGCCTTGGGCTTCTTTGCCGCTTCAACCCTTGCCCTGTGGGCTTCCAGATCGGAAAGCGTGGCCACCATGCCCGCTGGCAAGATCGCGTCTTCAAGCCCGTTCAGGTAGGCAAGTTCTGCCTTTGACGCCGGGACGTAGAAGGTCGATTCTGGCGGCAGACCAGGTTGCTCCAGGAAGTACGATAGAATCGCGCCATTATCACGGCGTACTTCCAGCCAGATGCTGTTATCGGTCGTCATGCTGCATCTCCCTGCTGCTCTGCTTGTTGGGCGTTAAACTCTGCTTCCAATTGCTCTTGAGTCGCCTTGTTGCGGGCTCGCCATTCACGGACTTGACACTGGACTGAACAGTATCTGGATAGCGACGAGCGACTGAAGAAGCATCGCTTGCAAGATTCGCAAGTGTGTTTACGCAATGGTCTACGGTTAGCCATATTAATTACCTCGTATGTATGTTAATGTTTCTTTAGGGCAATAAATGCCCGTCCTCGGTATGTGAGGTTACGGGCGATTGGTACTACAGTGTGTGCTTGTACTTGGACAAGTACAGCGTATTACCCCTGTTGCAGGGGCAAATCTTTAAATGGGTGGCCAGTTCGTTGCTGCCTTGGCCAAGGCACAGCATTGAGGTTCAAGAGCCATTCAAGCCAGAACCATCCTGCACAACTGTCTTCTCGCATCTTTAAATCACCGATCATCTGATGCCGGATCGACAACGGCAGTACGCCATAAGCGACAGCAATATGCTCTGTGCTATAAGCGTTTCAGCTGGGGAAGTTCTTCGAGGGTCTTGCGGGGGACTGGCAAAGTTGTTTCTGGCCAGTTCTATAATTCTATCAAATTTCTGGTAGAAGTCAATACATACATGCAAATAAAGTTGCATTATCTTCAACTTTCTGCGTTGTGGCGGCTTACCCAGCTGAAGGCCACGGCAACAAGTAAGCAAAGTTCAAGGTGGCTACACCATAATGAAACCGTAAGTTGGTCGGCAGTAGCCCAGATTGACCAGGTACAACAACTGGCTGGCCTGCGTGTAAGAGCACGCTTGTACGTGAATTCTACTGCCCTACCACCCACGGCGACCGCCAGATTGGGCGTAGCACCGCGTCTGCTGGTCATGAACTACGCAGAAGACCACGGCAGACGGGGAATGCTACGCTTTGCACACTGTTGCACACCCGGACCCCAAGCATGTTGCACACCATTCAAGAGGCCATTAGGCTCACAGGCGTAAGCAGGCGAACACTGTACAACCACAGTGACGCAGGCCGCGTCAGCTATAGCGTTGGCCAAGATGGGCGGCGCTACTTCGAGACTGCCGAGCTTGAGCGGGTATACGGCAAGCTCACAACGGTTGCACACCCAGATGCACAACCAGATGCACACTCTTTCACACCCGCTCCCAGCACCACCGAACTGGCCAAGTTGATCGAGGATGCGGTGCAGCGGGCCACAGCGCCCCTAGTTGAAGAGATCGCGGAACTACGGGCAACGCTGATGCGCATCGAGCACAAGCCATCGGCACCAACTGCACCAGGTACACCAGAAGTTGCGGATACGGCCTCGGCAGCACCAGTCGCACCGGCAGCGTTGGATCAAGCATCTGTGTCAGGCAGGACTGGCCAGTCTGCCCACGCCCCGTCAATTCGCACCTTCGGTGATCTTTTATCTAGTTGGGAAGCTTAAAGGCCTTGCAGGATGGCGCGGACGGGATAGGCTCGGAGCTGGAGCCAGAGCGGTAGCCGGGTCGCAACTTCCCCTAGGAGAGCACGCAGCTCAACCCGAGGAAGTCACCAGTAATCGAGGGCAGGCCCGTCGCCGTCACCGTCGCATCACCGGGGTATCCCGTGGTTGCTCACGGACACCTAAGCAGCTTTGCCGGAAATCACTCAACCCGGCCTGATCGTGGTCTGCTTCACCGTGAGAGGGCGCTACGCAAGAGGCTTTCGCCAACATCCACGTACTGCAACTACACACGGCAACTTCACCACTGGCGACTATGACCAATCCCGCTTGTCGTCGCCTATCAGCACGCAGATACCCAAGTGACACTCGTTCCTACCACCAGTATCTGTGGCAAACCGTCGAGCAGAGAGGGGTTGTGTTGGGGCACGCACGCGCTAGAATGGCGAGTACGTGGACCAAGCAACTCTTCCTTGCTGGTTTGCGGGTCGTGATCAGGACTTGTTCTCCTGCCACTACCAAATCTGAGAGCCCTGACTTGCCGGTCGGGGCTTTCGTCTTTCTGATCCTTGGAATCGTAGCGGCGACCTCTTGCGATGGCAAGGCGTGGCGTCTCGCTACCAACTTTCCAAGCGCCTGATACCCCGAAACTTTTCAACCAGGTACTCGCCCAGGGCGAATATCGACGGCATTCCGTGGGCGGAAAATATCGCCGGGGAATCGGTCAAACCGGGCCAACTGAGGCTCGGTGTCTAACGCCTCTACGAGCGGCTACGGCGCTATTCTCCAGCTTTTGCCGAATATCTAGGGGGTGAACACCGTCCACCCGCTAACGTCGCTGTAATCGCTTCCTACGGCCTTCCAGCCCCTAGAACACGAACTGGTGGTAGGTCGCGTCTACTTCTGACTGCGTGATACCGATGTACGCCATGGTGACGGCTGGGCTGCTGTGGTTCAGCACCTTGCAGATCAGCTCGATGGATGAGCCACCGTTGTACATCAACCAGCCCCGCGTCTTCCGCATCGAGTGTGTACCCAACTGCAACCCCATCTCATCACCCACGGCCTTGAAGGCGCTGGCGACGGCCACGCGGCTAACGGGCTTGCCCTTGGCCCGGTTGCTGTCCACCTCGAACAGGTACTGGTGAGTCGGGTAGGCTGCCCTACGACGCTCCACAATGGCCTTGGCGGCAACGTTCAGCTCGATGTCGCGGGTCTTGCCGGTCTTGCCTTCCTTGATGACCAGATTGCCGCCCTGTACGTCCTCGAAGGTCAAGCTCAGCAGGTCGCTGATCCGCAGAGCCGTGTTGACGCCGAATCGCCAGATGTCCGCGTACAGGGTGTTGCCCTTGGCGTTCTTGGTCAGCTTCCGGCTGATGGTTTCCGCGTCGCTCTGGTTCTTGACTGCTTCGACTGTGTTCATTTCTTATTTACGTTCCGTTGAATTCCGTAGATTGTGTTAATTAGAACACAGGGCTTTACGGAAAGTCCAGTGTTTCCGGTGGTTAGCTAATTTACAGAATTCTATTGTGTAAATTAGGAGGTGCTTTGAACGAACAACGGATCGAGCGGGAATCAGGCAAACAGCCGTAGGACAAGTATCAACGCCATGAAGATCAGCCATCCAGCAACGGCGGCGCCGGTGACAACGAGTACGAGTAAAAGGTGTTCCTTCATATCTTTCCTTAGGCGGATGAGGGGCTCCCTCAGCACCATATCCTCTTACACATCCAATGTGGTGTGTCGCCTCAACGGGTGATCTGGGAGACGCCCCAATGGGTGGTGTACGGGCATAGTGCTACCGCCTCGATCCGGTTTCGGAAAGTCGGACCAGGTCGCCCAGGCTGGGTCGCTTACGCTGGCGCCTGCAAACGATCTTTACCCCGGCCAGTAAGCGGGGTTTCGTCACTCGACAATTTGCAGGCAACTGGTCGTGACGACCGGATACGGGCAACCCCAACAAGGAGATTCACCATGAAGCACCTACTGTCTGCTGCCGTGTGGCTGCTGAAGACGATCTGCACCGAACTGATTCGCATCGTTCTGCGACACGCATTGCGAGGTGATCGGGCGGAATAACGCCGCCACGGCGGGAAACAGCGTGTGCGGGTCGATTCTCTTAACCCACCTGTAGCGTAGGTCGCGTGAATAGGCGCTTGCAGGGGGGCATAGAGAAAACGGAAAAAATCGTACGATAAGCCCTGCTGACAGCCTGCAAGCCCTTAGGTTGTGTAGTCGGTGTCCGAATGGGGTATACCCTAACTTGATGTCAGGCAGGGCCGCGCCGCTTCGTCAGAATAGAGTCTGCTTTCCCATTTTTTGACACATGCCCGCGAAGGTTATAGATTTCAGCCTGACAGAAATGGGCTTTGAGGCACAACGGAACAGAAAGTGCACTTAAGCCGCCTTCAACCAAGGAGACATCGTGCAGGGGCACCGCATCGGCTACGTCCGGGTCAGCAGCTTTGACCAGAACCCGGAACGCCAGCTGGAACAAACCCAGGTGAGCAAGGTGTTCACCGACAAGGCATCGGGCAAGGACACCCAGCGCCCCCAGCTCGAAGCGCTGCTGAGCTTCGTCCGCGAAGGCGATACAGTGGTGGTGCACAGCATGGATCGGCTGGCCCGCAACCTCGATGACCTGCGTCGCTTGGTACAGAAGCTGACTCAGCGCGGCGTGCGCATCGAGTTCCTGAAGGAGGGCCTGGTGTTCACTGGCGAGGACTCGCCGATGGCCAACCTGATGCTGTCGGTGATGGGGGCCTTCGCTGAGTTCGAGCGCGCCCTGATCCGCGAGCGGCAGCGTGAGGGCATCGCCTTGGCCAAGCAGCGTGGCGCGTACCGGGGCCGCAAGAAAGCCCTGTCCGATGAGCAGGCTGCTACCCTGCGGCAGCGAGCGACGGCCGGCGAGCCCAAGGCGCAGCTTGCCCGCGAGTTCAACATCAGCCGGGAAACCCTCTACCAGTACCTCCGCACGGACGACTGACACATGCCGCGTCGCTTGATCCTCTCGGCCACGGAGCGGGACACCCTGCTTGCGCTGCCGGAAAGCCAGGATGACCTGATCCGCTACTACACCTTCAACGACTCCGACCTGTCGCTGATCCGCCAGCGACGCGGCGACGCCAACCGCCTCGGCTTCGCCGTGCAGCTCTGCCTGCTGCGCTACCCCGGTTACGCGCTGGGAACCGACAGCGAGCTGCCCGAGCCGGTCATCCTGTGGGTGGCGAAGCAAGTCCAGGCCGAGCCGGCGAGCTGGGCAAAGTACGGCGAGCGCGACGTGACCCGTCGCGAGCATGCCCAGGAACTGCGCACCTACCTGCAACTGGCCCCGTTCGGCCTGTCCGACTTCCGCGCCCTGGTGCGCGAGCTAACCGAGCTGGCCCAGCAGACCGACAAAGGCTTGCTGCTGGCCGGTCAGGCCCTGGAGAGCCTACGGCAGAAACGACGCATCCTGCCGGCGCTGAGCGTGATTGACCGGGCCTGCTCGGAAGCCATTGCGCGAGCCAATCGGCGGGTCTACCGCGCCCTGGTCGAACCACTCACGGACTCGCATCGGGCCAAGCTGGACGAGCTGTTGAAGCTCAAGGCCGGCAGCAGCATCACCTGGTTGACCTGGCTGCGCCAGGCACCGCTGAAACCCAACTCTCGGCACATGCTGGAACACATCGAGCGGCTGAAGACATTTCAGTTGGTGGACTTGCCCGAAGGCCTGGGCCGGCACATCCACCAGAACCGCCTGCTCAAGCTGGCCCGCGAGGGTGGGCAGATGACGCCCAAAGACCTCGGTAAGTTCGAGCCGCAGCGCCGCTACGCGACCCTGGCCGCCGTGGTGCTGGAGAGCACCGCGACCGTGATCGATGAGCTGGTCGATCTGCATGACCGCATCCTGGTCAAGCTGTTCAGCGGCGCGAAGCACAAGCATCAGCAGCAGTTCCAGAAGCAGGGCAAGGCGATCAACGACAAGGTGCGCCTGTACTCCAGGATCGGCCAGGCGCTGCTGGAAGCGAAGGAAAGCGGCAGCGACCCCTATGCCGCCATCGAGGCGGTGATTCCCTGGGACGAGTTCACCGAGAGCGTCAGCGAGGCCGAGCTGCTGGCCCGGCCGGAAGGCTTCGACCACCTGCACCTGGTCGGCGAGAACTTCGCCACCCTGCGCCGTTACACGCCGGCCTTGCTGGAGGTGCTGGAACTGCGCGCCGCGCCGGCCGCGCAAGGCGTGCTGGCAGCCGTGCAGACCCTGCGTGAGATGAACGCCGACAACCTGCGCAAGGTGCCGGCCGATGCACCCACGGCCTTCATCAAGCCGCGCTGGAAGCCGCTGGTGATCACCCCGGAAGGCCTCGACCGGAAATTCTACGAAATCTGCGCCCTGTCCGAGCTGAAGAACGCCCTGCGCTCCGGCGACATCTGGGTCAAGGGCTCGCGGCAGTTCCGCGACTTCGACGACTACCTGCTGCCGGCCGAGAAGTTCGCCGCACTCAAGCGCGAGCAGGCCCTGCCCCTGGCGATCAACCCGAACAGCGACCAGTACCTGGAAGAGCGTTTGCAGCTGCTGGACGAGCAGTTGGCCACCGTCACCCGCCTGGCCAAGGACAACGAGCTGCCCGATGCCATCCTCACCGAGTCAGGGCTGAAAATCACCCCGCTGGATGCGGCGGTGCCGGATCGGGCGCAGGCGCTGATCGACCAAACCAGCCAGTTACTGCCGCGCATCAAGATCACCGAACTGCTGATGGACGTGGACGACTGGACGGGCTTCAGCCGCCACTTCACCCACTTGAAGGACGGGGCCGAGGCCAAAGACAGGACGTTGCTGCTGTCCGCAATCCTCGGTGATGCGATCAACCTCGGGCTGACCAAGATGGCCGAGTCGAGCCCCGGCCTGACCTACGCCAAGCTGTCCTGGCTGCAAGCCTGGCACATCCGCGACGAAACCTATTCGGCGGCCTTGGCCGAGCTGGTCAACCACCAGTATCGCCACGCCTTTGCCGCCCACTGGGGCGACGGCACGACCTCATCCTCCGATGGCCAGCGCTTCCGCGCGGGTGGCCGGGGCGAGAGCACCGGGCACGTCAACCCGAAGTACGGTAGCGAGCCGGGACGGCTGTTCTATACCCATATCTCCGACCAGTACGCGCCGTTCAGCACCCGCGTGGTGAATGTCGGCGTCCGCGATTCCACCTATGTGCTCGACGGCCTGCTGTACCACGAGTCCGACCTGCGGATCGAGGAGCACTACACCGACACGGCCGGCTTCACCGATCACGTCTTTGCCCTGATGCACCTGCTAGGCTTCCGCTTCGCGCCGCGCATCCGCGACCTCGGCGAAACCAAGCTGTACGTGCCGCAGGGCGTGCAAGCCTACCCGACGTTGCGCCCGCTGATCGGCGGCACCCTGAACATCAAGCACGTGCGTGCCCACTGGGACGACATCCTGCGCCTGGCCAGCTCGATCAAGCAGGGCACCGTCACCGCCTCGCTGATGCTGCGCAAGCTCGGCAGCTACCCGCGCCAGAACGGACTGGCCGTGGCCCTGCGCGAGCTGGGCCGGATCGAGCGCACGCTGTTCATCCTGGACTGGCTGCAAAGTGTTGAACTGCGCCGCCGCGTGCATGCCGGCCTGAACAAAGGTGAGGCGCGCAACTCGCTGGCCAGGGCGGTGTTCTTCAACCGCCTTGGGGAAATCAGGGATCGGAGCTTCGAGCAGCAGCGCTACCGGGCCAGCGGCCTCAACCTGGTGACGGCGGCTATCGTGCTGTGGAACACGGTGTACCTGGAACGCGCCACCCAGGGGTTGGTCGAGGCCGGCAAGCCGGTGGACGGCGAGCTGCTGCAATTCCTGTCGCCGCTGGGCTGGGAGCACATCAACCTAACCGGCGATTACGTCTGGCGGCAGAGCCGCAGACTGGAAGACGGGAAGTTTCGGCCCTTACGGATGCCCGGAAAACCTTAGCGTACGATTTTTTCCGAATTCTGCGGGCTCCCCTCTATTTTCACGACACGGCGTTCCCTGAGGTCGCTCAAAGCAAGCCTCCCCAGGACATGAACTGCGTGGTGTCCCTATTTGCGCCAAATGAAACCGTTACATTCCGGTACGGGGTTTACGACTCGCAAAGCGGTTACTATGGCGCTCAGTTCGGCATGGCCAGCGTATTCAGCGCCCCAGTTTCTGTCTCTCTGGCGGCACAAAAACCATCGATTACACCCTTGCTGCGGCAGGTAAATCCAGGCGACGAGAAGCAGGCACTCACCCTTGAACCCTCGAGCGCCAACGCACAATGGGCATTCGAGGGCTCACCCGTAGGTAAGCTTGAGAACGAGAGCGGCAACCGGTTCTATTACCCGCCGCCCCGGTTAACGCCAGCTGTCACGCTTAACGAAAACAACAAAACCGATGTACCTGCGGCATTGAAGGCAGATCTGGAGCACCCTCTTTATGCCGACGTGATCAATGCTACTGCAGTCGGTCAAACGGCAACGTCGACATTCCTGACCCAGTACGCTCCTGAAACGCACTTTTTCAAGGCGCACCTGGCTTCAGGCAAAGTGCGCCTGGCAATGTGGTATACCAAATGGGGCGCTACCACGCCCGTCGAGGTGAGTGCCGCGAAAACCCAGTGGGTTCGCATTGCGGGCAATGGCAATATTGATAGCAACGGTGTGTTCTCTCCGGCCTCAAGCCAGCCAACTCCGTTCACTGTCCTGCTGGCTAAAGATGTGACGGAAGACGACGGGTACTACTATTGGGCCTACATCGTATTACCGCTGCCGACACTGGAGCCCGAAAAGGTGCTGGAGTTGATCAACGGCTGACTCAAACCCTCGAGCGGATTGCTCGGCCCAGCACCCTGGGCCGAGGCTGAAGCAACGTCAGAGAAAACGTTGCACTTGCGCCGGCGTGCGCCGCATCAGTACCTTGCCATTGCGCACAGACACCAGCGCATGCCCCTGGCTACGCACCATTTCGTAGTCGTCAGGCGCCGACAGCAGTAACAGGTTGGCCGGCCGCCCCACCTCAATTCCGTAGCGTTCGCCCAGGTTCAGCGTGCGGGCGCTGTTGTCAGTGATCAGGTCCAGGCAGCGCTGCAGGTCTTCGTAACCGAGCATGTGGCAGATGTGCAGCCCGGCTTCGAGAATGCGCAGGATGTTGCCATTACCGAGCGGGTACCAAGGGTCGACGATGGAGTCCTGGCCAAAGCACACGTTCATGCCGGCGCGGTCGATCTCGGCCACGCGAGTGACGCCGCGGCGTTTCGGGTAGTTGTCGAAGCGCCCTTGCAGGTGAATGCTCTCGGTCGGGCAAGACACGAAGTTGATGCCCGACAGTTTCAGCAGGCGGAACAGCTTGTAGCAGTAGGCATTGTCATACGAACCCATGGCCACGGTATGGCTGGCGGTTACCCGGGCGCCCATACCGCGCACCCTGGCTTCTTCGGCCAGCACTTCAAGGAAGCGCGACTGCGGGTCGTCGGTCTCGTCGCAGTGCACGTCCACCAGGCAGCCGGTACGTTCGGCCAGGTCCATCAGGAACTTCACCGACGACACGCCCTGGTCGCGGGTGTTCTCGAAATGCGGAATGCCGCCCACCACATCGGCACCGATGGCCACGGCTTCTGTCATCAGCGCCCGCCCATTGGCATACGACTCGATACCCTCCTGAGGGAAGGCGACGATCTGCAAGTCGATCAACTCGCGCACGTCGTCACGCACCTCGACCATGGCCTTAAGTGCGGTAAGGCTCGGGTCGGTGACATCGACATGGGTCCGTACATGCTGGATTCCGTGGTCCACCAGCATGCCGATGGTTTTTCTCGCGCGGACCTTGATGTCGTCGTGGGTGGTGATTTCCTTACGCTCGGCCCAACGCTCGATGCCTTCGAACAACGTGCCGCTCATATTCCACTTCGGCTCGCCGGCGGTCAGGGTGGCATCCAGATGAATGTGCGGTTCCACAAAGGGTGCCACCACCAGGTTTTGACCGGCATCAAGGTCATCGATAGAAACGGGTGCCACCACCTCGGCCTGGGGCACGATGGTGGCAATGCGCTCGCCGCTCAGTTCGATGCGGTACAAACCGGGCTTGCCGCGCAAGCGTGCATTGATAATGTTCATGCTGTTACTCCTTGGGCTCGCTTATCGCCGCTACCTGCATAGTGGTCGAGCCCAAGGGGATCCGCCAGTGCCTGGCGCAGGTATCGATTTACTGGCTGTCCAGCCCCATCTGCCAGAAATCAGCCTCCAGGCTGGAAGCTTGCCCAAAAATCCCCACCAGGTCTGCGAAGCGCTGTTCGGTCATGCTCCGCGCTGCCAGTTCATCCAGGTGCTTACGCGCTGCCGCCGCCACGCCTTGATAGCCTTCCCCGGCATATTCACCAATCCACTCGCGGTACGGGTGGTTGCTCAAATCGCCGATCCGTTCCGCCAGGGTCCGGCCGATTTCGGCATAGCCGATCACGCAAGGCGCCAGCGCCACATGCAGTTCCAGCAGGTCGCCGGCGGCACCGCAGTCCAGTACATAGCGGGTATAGGCCACCGTGGCCTGGTGCTCGGGCGCAGCTTCGATATCGGCCTGGGTCAACCCCCAGCGCGCGCACAGGCGCAGGTGCAGTTCGGTTTCATCCAGGATCGCTGCCAGCCCGGCCTGCGCGGCGCGTATGTCCGCCGGGCGGCGGCTTTTATAGGCGGCCAACGCCCAGGCACGGGCGAACTGGATAAGGAACAGGTAATCCTGCACCAGGTAAGTCCGGAACGCGTCCTCACTCAACGTGCCCTCGCCCATCTGCCGCACAAAGTCATGGTCGACGTAGCTGTTCCACTGTTGGGTCGCGACAGCCTTGAGGCGCTCGAAGATATCCATGCTCACTTGCCCTCCGGGTAGACGGCATCGAAGAATGCCAGCTCCAGCTCGACGGTGCGTTGGTAGAAATCACTGGCCAGTGCGGCTTCCTGCGGGCCAACGCGGTCCAGCTCGGCTTGCAGGAAGGCAACGAAGGCCTGGAAGTCCGGGTTGTCGTGAAGGGTGATCCACTCGGCATGAACGAAGTTGTCCGGCATCGGTTTCGGCGCCTTCAGTGCCCAGTCCAGGTACAGGCCTTCGGCAACATTGAGCACCGCCAGCGCCGCCGCATAGGAGCGGGTAGCTGCCGCTTCGCGCATGATCGCCTTGAAACCTGCGGTTGGCGCAGTGTCGGCAGGTTCAGTGCGCTGCGCCGGGCTTACCTCCAGGGCCTCGAAGGCGCGCAGGAAGTAGGTGTTCTCATCACTGGAGATCATCCCGGCGAAACGGCCGAAGCGCAGGCGGGCCTCGAACGTGTCGGCGGTGGCGATGGCCGCGCCCAGCAAGGTCAGGAAGCTGTCGAGGAAACGGTGGTCCTGCACCAGGTAGTCGACCATGATCGGGGCCGGCAGGCTGCCGTCGCACAATTGGGTCACGAAACGGTGGCCAACGGCCGCCGACCAAGTCGGCTCGCTTTGGCGGCGCAGGTACTGGCTGAAACGTTCGGTCATGTTGCTGTCCTTGACGGGGGTGACAGCGAGACCTTGGTGGTGAGCATGGACGGGCCTCGCAGTGAGGCCGGCAAAAAGGCAGGTTACGAATCCCATCCCTTCGCCGGCATGATCCGGATCAGGTTCGAAGGGTCACCGCGCTGCAACGTTCAGCGGTTTCTCAGCCCGTTGCCGGGCTCCCCTTGGTGGCGTTCAGGTATACCCCAGTGAGTCGGTGCTGTCACTACCCAACCCCCAAAGCCTGGGCACCGGGTGACCCGCTAGTGGGGACATATCCCCATCTTTGACGCCCTGTTATTTAGCGCACATCAGACGCCACAAGGATTTGTTTAACAAAGCATTACTGAAATAGATGTTGGCACAGCCGTTGCTCAGGGCATTTTACCGGGCAAAACGCCTTTGATGGCTCTAAGCCATACAGCCGCGAGCGAGGCATAAGGCAATGAAAACACCTGTCGTGATCCACCCAGCCAGGCATGCATTCCAGCTGTCCACCGTCACCGCGCTGATGCTCAGCCTCGGGCTGATCACGGCTACAGCGGCCCCCCTCGACGATAACAGCCCGCCGCCGCCAACCGATCCCTCCGCCTACACCGACCAACCGGCTGATCCGACCCCGGCCTTGTTGAACCTCAATACATTGCCTGAAGCCAACCAAGGTTCGCTGGAGCTGACCAATGGTGTGTATGGCGACCGCGATACGGTGCGCACCGACAACGTACTACCGCCTGCCCTGCAAACGTCGGACAGGTACCCTACCAACGGCAAGCCCAGCCCGCTGTTTGGTGCGCAGCCGTTCACCCAGCAGCTGTTGCTGTTTGAAGAATTCGGCACAGAAAAGCTCGACCCCACCCTGCCACCGCCCAGCCTGACCTTCCCGGTTCCCACCCTGGGGGCCGCCCCGGCGCAGGACCCCAATGTCGTAGCCCGCAGCAGCCCCAGTGGCACTGCGCTGGAGGCTTTCCTCAAGCAACCCGGGCTTTACCCGTTCCCGACCCAGTACGCCAACGTGCTCGACCGCAACCCGTGGAAGGCGCAGATCGAGATGTTCCTGAACCGCCAGCCGGTCGGCTCCCCGGCTGAAGGCCGTCCACCAGGAAAAAGCTGGTCACACCAGCGCTGGAACGAGTTTTACCCGCAAGCTGCGTTCAAGACCGCGCAAGCCGGTGCGCGCATCAACCAGGGCCTGCGCGACCGCAATCAACTGCACAACTATGCGGTCGGTGAATTTGCCCCGGGCGGGCTGTACTACCAGACCTCCGACATCCCGACCACGCTGGGCACCACCAAGGGTATCGACACCCGCTTCCACCCGAATATGCCGCTGCAGAACCACAAGTCGCTGTGGACGTTCGATGGCACCTTCCCGGTCAAATTGCTGATGGTGCGCTATGGCCAGCCGGTGCTGATGCGTCATTACAACGCCCTGCCGATCGACCCTTCGGCCAACGGCGGTTTTGGCTTGCACACCATCTCGACCCACGAGCACAACGGCCACTCCCCGGCCGAAAGCGACGGCTTTGCCAACGCTTACTTCTTCCCCGGCCAGTACTATGACTACCGTTGGCCGGTGCAGCTGGCCGGCTACGACACCATCAACACCCGCGCACAAGACCCGCGTGCCGCGTTCCCTTGCTCACCGGGTGAAACCCTGTTCGTCAATGACGGCTCGCCAGGGCTGAAAACCTGTCAGAACGGCAGCATAAAGATCCGTGGCGACTGGCGCGAAACCATGAGTACCCACTGGTTCCACGACCACATGATGGATTTCACGGCGCAGAACGTCTACAAGGGCAACGCCGTGATGATGAACTACTACAGCGCCCTGGACCGCGGCAACGAGGCCCTGCAGGATGGCGTGAACCTGCGCTTCCCCAGCGGTTCGGGCATGCCTTGGGGCAACCGCGACTACGACGTCAACCTGGTGATGGCCGACAAGGCCTGGGATGCCAACGGCCAGCTGTGGTTCAACCCGTTCAACACCGATGGCTTCCTTGGCGACCAGATGCTGGTCAACTGGCAGTACCAGCCCAAGCTCAAGGTGCGCGCGCGCAGTTACCGCTTCCGTCTGCTCAATGGCTCGGTATCCCGCTACTTCAAGTTCGCCGTCGTGCGTGAAATCGCCGGGACCAGCGGCGAATTCAAGGGGCCATCCGGCTCCAACGTCTCCTATGCGCGGGTGCCGTTCCACATGATCGCCAACGACGGCAACATCATGGAGCACGCCGTGCCATTCGACGGCACCATGGACCTCAACGGTGACGGCAACCTGCAGGACAACAACGGTATCCTGCCGCTGCAAGGTATCGCCGAGCGCTACGACATCATCATCAACTTCGCCAAGAACGGCATCAAGGTGGGCGACAAGCTGTACTTCGTCAACCTGGAGGAACACCGCACCGGCAAGGGCCCGGAAGGTGCCATTTCGCTGGCCGACGTGCTGTCGGAGAAATACAAGGCCGTCATCAAGCAGACCAGCAAAGGCCCACAGTGGGATAACGGCGACCCGCTGGTCGGCAAGTTCCTGCAGTTGATCGTGCAGCCCTACAGCGGCCAGGACGTGAGCATGGACCCGGTGGTTTATGAGCCGGCAAAACCGGGCAAAGCCGAAGGCCTGAAGATGCTGCCGCTGCCCATTGACCGCAACTCGACCGCCGACCAGGCCAAGATCAAGGATGCCCGCCACCGCGAGTTCATCTTTGGTCGCTCCGACGGCACCGACACCACCCCCTGGACCATCAAGACCGATGGTGGCTTCGGCTACAGCATGGACCCACGGCGCATCAGTGCTGCGCCACAACTGGCCCAGCAGTCCACCGATGGCGGCTTCAGCGGCGACGGCACGCTGGAAGTGTGGAAGATCGTCAACGGCGGCAATGGCTGGAGCCATCCGGTGCATGTGCACTTCGAGGAAGGTGTGATTCTTAGCCGCGACGGCAAGGCGCCGCCAGAATGGGAGAAATGGGCACGCAAGGACGTCTACCGCATCGGGCCAGATGCCGATTCGTCGGAAGAAGTGGAAATGGCTATTCGCTTGCGCGAGTTCGCCGGTACCTACATGGAGCACTGCCACAACACCCAGCACGAAGACTCCTCGATGCTGCTGCGCTGGGACATTGAACACCCAGGGCAGTTCCAGGTGATGCCGACCCCGCTGCCAGGTTGGGATGGCGTGCAATACATGGCGTCGGTGGGCCTGCCGACCTTCCGCACCAAAGGCAAGGACGACAACGATGATGCTGCCAACAAGCCACCGGTCGCGGCCAACGACAGTGCGGCAACCACAGCGGGCAAGCCGATCACCCTGAACGTACTGGCCAACGACACCGACCCGGAAGGTAACCTGCCATTGACTGTCGTTGGCCTCAGCCAGCCAGACTCCGGTCAGGGTAGCGTCAGCACCAATGGCACCACGGTGACCTACACCCCGCCGGCCACGGTCGCCACACCGTTCACCGCCAGCTTCAACTACACGGCGCGGGATGCCAAAGGGGCCGAGTCGGTGAACCCGGCCACGGTCAACATCGCGGTGAGCCAGGCGGCAGCGGTCGATCAGGTCCAGGTCGCCAGTGCTTCGGTCCAAGTACGCAGTGGCAACCGCTACACCTGGGAAGTGGCGGGCGCCACCACGGTGGCGACCGGCAACAGCATTACCGTGACCGCTGCCACTACCAGCGGCCCGCTGAGCCTGGGCAATGCCACCCTGACTGCGGCCACCACCGGCGCTCGCTGGAAGCTGTCGGTGACCACTACCGGTACTGGCCCGGCAACACCGGCCACGGTAACCGTGAAATCGGCGTTGGGGCAGAGTGTGACCGTGCCCATCAGTATCAAGTGACTGCAAAGCGGGGCCGCCTCGCGGCCCCAGCCAGCCAACCGACGAGGACTGCATCATGCCCGGCTCATGGCGTTTCCTGCTGGTGCTCGCGCTGTTCGCCGCCAGCATCCCGTTGTGGCCGTTGCAGCCGCAACAACCGGTGGCCAAAGAAGCTGAAAGCCCTTGGGGTGCCGACTACTTTCCCAACATCCCCCTGCTCACCCAGGACGGTGAGCAAGTGCATTTCTTCGATGACCTGATCAAAGACAAGGTTGTCGCCATCAACTTCATCTTCACCGGCTGTTCCGATTCCTGTCCGGTAGAGACCGCACGCCTGCGCCAGGTGCAGAAGATTCTTGGTGACCGGGTCGGCAAGGACATTTTCCTGTACTCCATCAGCATCGACCCTTACAACGACACGCCCGCCACCCTCAAACGTTACGCTGAAAAGTTCGGTATCGGCCCCGGCTGGACACTGCTCACCGGTGAACCTGACGACATCGAACGGTTGCGCCGCAGCCTGGGGCTGTGGATTGACGGCCTGGAAAACGGCCGTTCCAAGGACCACAACCTGAGCCTGATCATCGGCAACCAAGCCACCGGCCGCTGGATGAAGGCTTCACCCTTCGAAAGCCCGTACATCCTCGCCGATCGCCTGGGCAACAGCCTGCACAACTGGAAGCAGGCCAGTGCCCTGAACAATGACTACGCCCAAGCCCCGGAAGTACGCCCGCCAAGCAGTGGCGAGCAGATCTTCCGCACCCGTTGCTCATCCTGCCACACGCTGGGCAATACCGAGTTGGGGCAACCCGGTATAGGTCCCGACCTGCTGGGCGTGACCCGCCAGCGTGATGCCAACTGGCTGACCCGCTGGTTGAAAGAACCCGACCGCATGCTGGCAGAAAAAGACCCCCTGGCCATGCTGCTGTACGAGCAGTACAACCGCCTGGCGATGCCCAACATGCGCCTGGGTGATGCCGAAGTCAGCGCCTTGATGACCTACATGGAAGAGGAAACCGCACGCCTTCAGGCGCCCTTGGCGGATACGGGAAACCCTTAAAGGCGATTAGCTATCAGTCATCAGCCTGTCATCTTATTGTCGTATTTTTCGAGCATCACCCAGGGTCGGGAACTATCAGCAGTGATTCGCCGTTCGCTTTCATCCACCCGCCTTCTGCGGCTGCTGATCCTGATGCTGTGTGCAGCCACTTTGGCCTTTCTTTGGGGGCTGCACATCCTCTCCGTAACCGCCGCCCACCCGGCGTGCGGCCTTGGCCTGTATACACCCTCGGCATTGCCCTATTCGCGGCAGTTCTGGCTGAACCTGGGCATGACCCTGCTGATCCTCGGCAGTTTGCTGTGCACCTTGCGCCTGCTGCGCAAGCACCAGGAGGCTTTCAACGCACTGGAGCAGGCCCAACAGGTCAACCAGCAACTGATCGGGCGCCTTGAGGACGAACACCGGCGCAGCAGCCACGCCGCCGCCACCGACCACCTCAGCGGGTTGCACAACCGTCGCCAGTTTGTCGAGGTGGCGGGCCACGCGCTTACCCGGCAACGGGGCAAGCGCCGGCTGATGGCGATACTGTTCATCGACATGGACCGCTTCAAGTCGATCAACGACTCGCTCGGGCACAAGATCGGCGACCTGCTGCTGCAGGCTGTGGCCGGGCGCATCCAGCGCCTTCTGGACCCCGGCGACGAGGCTTCGCGCTTTGGCGGCGACGAATTCGTGGTGCTGCTGGCAGGCGAACGCAGCGAGGAACAGATCAATACCTGGGTTCGCGAACTGGTCCAGCGGTTGTCGGCCACCTATGCCCTGGATGGCCAGGAGGTCAATACCAGCCCCAGCGTGGGCGTAAGCATCTGCCCTCGCGACGGCCAGGACATCGACAGCCTGATCCGCAGTGCCGACGCGGCGATGTATTCGGCCAAACAGGCCGGGCGCGCGCAATATCGCTTCTTCGACCCCTCACTGAACCTGGCCGACATTCAGGCCTTCACCCTCGAACAGGCGTTCGGCAGTGCCTTGGCCGAGCGCCAGTTCGTGCTGCACTACCAGCCACAGATTCGCCTCGACACCCAGCAAGTGATGGGCTACGAAGCGCTGGTGCGCTGGGATCACCCCGAATTCGGCCTGCTGTACCCGGACCGCTTCATCGACCTGGCCGAACGCAGTGGCTTCATTGTCGAGCTGGGTTGGGAGGTGTTGCGCCTGGCGTGCGAGGCATTATCGGGGTGGGATGCCCTGGGCCGAGAGACGCAGCTGGCGGTCAATGTCTCCGCCCTGCAACTGCGCCAGGACGACTTCGCTACGCGGTTGCTGAACGAACTGCAACAGTATGCAATTGCGCCGCAGCGGCTTGAGCTGGAAATCACTGAAACCACCATCCTCGACCCGGAAAGTACCGCCGTGGCGCACTTGCACACCCTGCGCAGCGCGGGCCTGGGCATCAGCCTGGACGATTTCGGCCGCGGTTACGCCGGCTTCGCCCACCTGCATTCGCTGCCGCTAAGCAAGCTGAAAATCGACCGCTCGCTGATCGCCCCCTTGTCCAACAGCCATGACGACAGCCCGATCGTGACCTCCACCATCATCCTGGCCAAACGGCTGGGCCTTGAAGTGGTGGCCGAAGGTGTGGAAACCCGTGAGCAGGTGGTGTGCCTGAAACTGGCGGGTTGCGATATTGCCCAGGGCTATCACTTCAGCCGACCGCTGTCGCCGGCACAGTTGCGCGACTACCCGCACTTCAACGGCATCGAGGCCTCGCACGATACCATGGGGCTGGTGCCGGCCCGGCAGGATGGTGTTGCCCCGACGCCGCATTAGGTGCTTGTCCTGGGATTTCGGTTTATCGTGTGCCCATCACCCACCGACAGCCGCACCATGACCGATATCGAGCGCTACCTTCGCGCCGCCACCCGTGACAACACCCGGCGCAGCTACCAGGCCGCCATCGAGCACTTCGAAAGCCACTGGGGCGGCTTTCTCCCGGCCACCGCCGAGAGCATCGCCCGCTACCTGGTCGAACATGCCGAACACCACGCCGTCAGTACCCTGCGTCAGCGCCTGGCCGCGCTCAGTCAATGGCACGTCGCCCAAGGTTTCCCCGACCCGACCAAGGCACCGCTGGTACGTCAGGTTCTACGCGGCATCCGCACCCTGCACCCGACGCCGCCCAGGCAGGCCGCCCCGCTGTTGCTGCAACACCTGCAAACCGCCGTGGCATGTTTTGAAGAGGAGGCTCGCCAGGCCCGCGAACACCACGACCTGGCCGCCCTGCGCCGGGCACGCCGCGACACTGCGTTGCTGTTGCTGGGCTTCTGGCGAGGTTTTCGCGGTGATGAACTGGCACGCTTGCGCATCGAACATATCCAGGCCGAAGCCGGTGTCGGCATCACGCTGTTCCTGCCGCGCAGCAAAGGTGACCGCGAAGCCTTGGGCGTGCAGCACCGCACCCCTGCCCTCAAGGCCCTGTGCCCGGTAACGGCCTACCTGCAATGGCTGGAAGTTGCCGGCATTGCCCATGGGCCGGTGTTTCGCAAGCTTGACCGCTGGGGCAACCTCGGTGAAAGCGCGCTCAACAGCAACAGCCTGGTCGGCCTGTTGCGGCGCATGCTGGAACGTGCCGGGGTACCGGCGGCGCTGTATACCGGCCACTCGCTACGGCGTGGCTTTGCCACCTGGGCCACAGCCAATGGCTGGGAACTAAAATCACTGATGAGCTACGTGGGCTGGAAAGACGCCAAGTCGGCGCTGCGCTACATCGACTCGGCGCAGCGTTTTGGCGAGCTGGCCGTGTTGCCGGCCAGCCAGGCCCAAGCGCTTATTCCTTGAAGCTGTGCCGGGCGACACCGCCAATTGTCGGGTGGATGGCATACAGGTCGCCAGCATCCGGATAATGGAGCAGGTCTTCAGGGCTCATGTCGAAACGCGCGGTG
Source organism: Pseudomonas sp. FYR_2 (assembly GCF_043106425.1). Lineage (NCBI taxonomy): Bacteria > Pseudomonadati > Pseudomonadota > Gammaproteobacteria > Pseudomonadales > Pseudomonadaceae > Pseudomonas > Pseudomonas sp. FYR_2. Next base: position 36,973 of record NZ_JBICMM010000042.1, on the reverse strand, counting down.
CTGATGAACAAGGTATTCATGCCGGGCCCGCCAAAGCAGCAACTGGTGGGGCACGGTACCGGCATCAGTACCTGATCGGTCAGGTGGCCGTGGCGGTCGTAGCGCAGCAGGCAGCTGCCATGGTACTGGCACACCCACAGCCCGCCTTCGCGGTCCAGCGCCAGGCCATCTGGCCGCCCCAGTTCGGCAGGGGTTTCGGCAAACAGCGTAACAGCGCCCAGCCGGCCCTCCATGAGGTACTCGGCACGGTAGATGGCGCGCGCCGCCGAATCGACGAAGTACACCGTCTGGCCGTCTTGCGACCAGGCAACCCCGGTGGGCAAGGCCATGTCATCGTGGATGACCTCGTCGCTCAACTGCCCGTCAAAACGGAACAGCGCCCCGGTATTGCCGCTAAGGGCATCGTCCATCAACCCGGTAACGAAGCGCCCTTGCGGGTCACAGGCGCCGTCGTTGAAGCGGAAGGTGGAGCGTGGATGGACCGATGCCGAATGCTGGCATACCTTGCGCGCCGCCACATCGAAGATGGCCACGCTGGCATCTTCGGTGAAAATCAGGTTGCCCCGGTCGGTCAGCGCAAGGGCGCCAATGCGCGCGGCTGACGCGTAAAGGTTCTCGACTTCGCCGTTTGGCGTCAGGCAGTTGATGCGCCCGCCAGAAATATCGATGAAGTACAACGCGCCGTTACGCTCATCCCAGACCAGGCTTTCGCCCAGGTCGGCGCGGGTATTGGCGACCTTGACTGGCACGCCGCTGCATTCCTTGATGCGGGGCGATCGTCCGGCCTGCCCCATGCCATAGACCAAGCCCAGGCCCTGTGCGGCATCGGTGACGGCCGCACCTTCGTTGTGGAAAGGCTCTGTAACGGGCATTTCTGGCTACCTTCGATTCTCCTTTTTTACGATAACAACAAAAAATTCAATGACTTAATATTAAAAGCATGCAACTTTGATATCTCAGGGATATCACCACCGAGTCGCCGCGCTGAAGGAATGCTTGATTGATCGAAACACGCTTGCTCAGGCAGTTCATCGCCGTGGCCGAAGAGCTTCATTTTCACAAGGCTGCCGAGCGCCTGCACATGGCACAGCCGCCGCTGAGCCAGGCGATCAGCCGCCTGGAAGAAAAACTCGGTTTCAGCTTGTTCTTGCGCAATACGCGCGGGGTGCGTCTGACCCCGGCTGGCACAGCCTTTCGCGATACGGCTTACCGCGTGCTTGCCGAGCTGGAACAGGGCATCGAGTACGCCCGTAATGTCTCTGCGGGTGTCAGCGGGAAACTGACCATCACGGCCATTTCCATCGCCTATTACGACTCGCTGCTCAACCGCTTGCGGCGCTATCGTGAGACTTACCCGAACGTGCAGCTGACCCTGCGCGAGATGCCATCGGCGACGCAGGCCAAGGCGCTGCTGGCCGGCGAGGCAGATATCGGCTTCATGCGCAGGCTACCGCTGCCGGTGGGTACGCTGGAGTCACGGCTGCTGCTTGACGAGCAGATAGTCATGGCGCTGCCCGCCAGCCATGTGAAAGCGCAGCAAGGCGATGTCGACCTGCGCGAGTTTGCCAATGAGGACTTTGTGTTTACCCCGCAAGCGTTGGGCGGCGGCTACCATGCCCAGCTGGTTGCCCTGTGCGAGTCGGCCGGCTTCTACCCTCGGGTGGTGCAGGAAGCCGCACAGATTCATACCCTGCTGGGACTGGTCGCCTGTGGTTTCGGTGTGGCCCTGGTGCCGGCTTCATTCGCCCGATCGACTCCGCGCGAGCGCGTACAGTTCTGTGCGATCCGCCCGATAGACGAGCAATCCACCCCAGGCATCGGCCTGTACATGAAATGGAACGCCCAGAATGCCTCGCCTGCGCTGGCCAATTTCATCGCCCTGTTCGAAGACGCAAAAACGCGTTGATCAGGCGCGCGCGGCGCAGCGCCATAACCGGCCCACGTCACAAGCCCGAGCCTGCAGCAGTTCTGCCGCGTTGGCACACGCTTGCTCCAGGCTCATCGGCCCGCTGGCCAACGCAAATGCAGCATCGACCCCATGGGCATACAACTGCTGGTAGCCCTCACCCAGTGTCCCGGCCAGCACCACCACCGGCACACCGTGGCGCTTGGCGACCCGGGCAACCCCCATCGGCGTCTTGCCGCGCAGTGTCTGGGCATCGAAACGCCCCTCACCCGTCACCACCAGGTCCGCGCCCTGCACCAAGGCGTCAAGGCCGGCCAGTTCGGCCACCACCTCTACCCCCGGGCGGAACTGTGCCCCCATGAACGCACGGGCGGCGAAGCCCATACCACCGGCAGCGCCGCACCCAGGGTAGTCGCGCACATCGTCGCCCAGCAGCTGTGCACAATGGTCGGCAAAATGCCCCAGCGCCTGGTCCAACGCCTGCACCTGCTGCGGGTTAGCGCCCTTCTGCGGGCCGAAAATCGCCGATGCGCCGTTGGCGCCGCACAGCGGGTTGTCGACGTCCGCCGCGACTTCGAATTGCACCTCGGCCAGGCGCGGGTCGAGGTGACTGGCGTCGATCCGCGCCAGCTTCGCCAGTGCCAGGCCACCTTCCTCCAGCGCTTGCCCCTCGGCATCCAGCAGGCGCAGGCCCAGCGCGCGCAGCATGCCGCTGCCTGCATCGTTGGTGGCGCTACCACCGATGGCCAGTACCACCCGCTGTGCGCCGGCGGCCAAGGCGGCGGCAATTAGCTCGCCGGTGCCCCAGGTGCTGCTGCGGCACGCATCACGCTGGTCGGTTGGCACCAGCTGCAAGCCACTGGCCTGGGCCATTTCGATGATGGCCGTGCGGCTTTGTGGCAGCCACCCCCAACCGGCTTCGACGCTGTGCCCCAGTGGCCCACGTACCGCTTGGAGGCGCAGTTCGCCGTGGCTGGCCGCCAGGATCGCCTCCATGGTGCCTTCGCCGCCGTCGGCCATTGGGCACTCGACCAAGGCTGCGTCCGGCCACGCCCGGCTCAGGCCAGCAGCGATGGCACGGGCGACACCGGCAGCATCGAGGCTGTCCTTGAACGAGTCGGGGGCAATGACGATCTTCATGGGGATTCTCCTGTCCTGATGAGCGGCATGCTGACAGGTGCCCGCCAGGCTGGCCTCGGTCAAATGCACAAACCGCCGGGCGGGTTGTTTGGGCAGATGCCTTCGTGGCGGCGCCTGCAGGCGCCGCGTCAGTCAGCAGGCAACAGCTGCAACCCCAGGTACAAGCTCAGCATCCCCTCCATGCGCAGCGGGTCGACCTCACCCAGTTCGGCAATCCGTTCCAGCCGATAGCGCAGGCTGTTGCGGTGGATGCCCAAGGCATCGGCACAGGCCTGGCTCTGGCCGTCATGGGCACACCACGCGCGCAGGGTGGTGAGCAACTGCCCACTGTTGTCCTTGGCGCGAATGCGCTGCAACGGTTCCAGCAGTTCATCCAGCGCATCGTCGTTGCGATGCCGCCACAGCAGCGCCGGTAGCCGGTAGCGATGCAGGCTCAGCAAGCGCTCGGCGGGGAGTACCTCGCGCCCGTAGGCCAGCAAGTCTCGCACTCGGCGATAACCTCGGCGCAGTTGTTCCAAGCTCTGCGCGGTACTGCCCAAAGCCAGGCGCTCCACGCCCCAGCCATGGCGTTGCAGCCGCTCGAGCAGGCGTGGCTCATCCAGCTTCACACCTGCGGGCCGACACCACAGCAACGACCGCCGCGCCGGGCTGACACACCAGCTGTCCGGGTAGCGGCTCAGCAACCACGCGGCAAGCGCCTCGGCGGGCGGCCCCGAGGCCAGCTCGAACAGGCAAGGCACCCGTGGCAACTGCGGCTTCAGGCCCAGTTGCCGGGCTTCGTCGAGCAAGCGTGGCGAGTCGCCGCTGCCGCCTAGCAACAGCGCCAGCAGGTCATCACAACGCTGGCGTCGCCATTGCTGGTCGGCTTGCAAATGGCGCTGGGCCAGCAGCATCTCGGCGGTCATCCGTACCAGTTCACCATAGGTGCGCACCTGTTGCGGGTCACCCGTCAGGCCCAGTACGCCCATCAGCCGGCCATCGAGCATCAGCGGCAGGTTCACCCCGGGCTGCACGCCCTTCAGGCATTTGGCCGCATCAGTATCCAGCTCGACGATACGGCCATTGGCCAGGACCAGTTGCGCGCCTTCATGGCGGGTGTTGATACGCTCCGGTTCACCGCTGCCCAGGATCAACCCCTGGCTGTCCATGACATTGACGTTGCACGGCAGAATGGCCATCGCCCGGTCAACGATATCCTGCGCCAGGTCATGGTCGAGTTCGAACATTGCGGGGTCCTTTAGGTGTCAGGCTTTTGGGCTCGGGCACAGCAGCCTGGGCCAGGCACTGTGCAAAAGCACAAAGACAGGCCGACTGCAGTCCCCGAGACTCGTCAGGGCGAGCGCCGGCACAGGCGACGCGGCGACAACCATAACAACAGAGAACCCGATCATGGCACACAGCCTCGCCCCTGACCAAGGCACGGACACCACCCGCAACGCGCTGTATCGGCGCATCACCCTGCGGCTGATTCCGTTCATTTTCATCTGCTACCTGTTCAACTACCTGGACCGCGTCAACGTCGGCTTTGCCAAGTTGCAGATGCTCGACGCCCTGAAGTTCAGCGAAACGGTGTACGGCCTAGGCGCCGGCATCTTCTTCATCGGTTACGTACTGTGCGGTTTGCCAAGCAACCTGGCGCTCAACCGTTTTGGCCCTCGGCGCTGGATTGCACTGATGATGATCGCCTGGGGCAGCCTCTCCACCTGCCTGCTGTTCGTCACCACCCCCACCGAGTTCTACACCTTGCGCCTGTTCACCGGCGCCGCCGAAGCCGGCTTCTTCCCAGGTGTGGTGCTGTACCTCTCGCGCTGGTTCCCGGCGGCCCGTCGCGGGCGCATCATGGCCCTGTTCATGTCGGCGATCCCGGTGTCGGGCTTGCTCGGTGGGCCGTTCTCCGGCTGGATCCTGCAGCACTTCGCCGCTGGCCAACACGGCCTGGCCGGCTGGCAGTGGATGTTCCTGATCCAGGGCCTGCCGACCGTTGCCCTGGGCATACTGGCGGTGTTTTTGCTCAGTGACGGCTACCAGAAAGCGCCTTGGCTGAGTACGGCGGAACGCCAGCTGATCGCAACCGACCTGGAAGCCGATGCTGCCAGCAAACCAAGCACTGCCGGCGACAGCGTACTGGCCGTTTTGACCAACCCGCTGATCTGGACCTTCGGTTTCGTCTACTTCTGCATCCAGAGCGGTGTGTACGCGATCAACTTCTGGCTGCCATCGATCATCAAGAACATGGGCTTCGACAACCCGCTGCTGATCGGCTGGCTCAGCGCCATTCCGTACCTGCTGGCGGGTGTGTTCATGATCCTGTGCGGGCGCTCGGCCGACCTGCGCAACGAACGGCGCTGGCACCTTGTGGTGCCGATGCTGATGGGTGCGATCGGCCTGCTGATTGCGGTGAACTTCGCGGGTAACCCGACCATTGCCATTCTTGGCCTGTCGATTGCCACCATGGGCGCGCTCACCGGCCTGCCGATGTTCTGGCCAATGCCCACCGCGCTGCTCAGTGCCGGTGCCGCTGTGGCCGGTTTGGCCATCATCAACTCGGTGGGCCAGATGGCGGGGTTCCTCAGCCCGTACTTGGTGGGGTTCATTAAGGACCAGACCGGTTCCACCGATGCCGCACTGTATTCGCTGGCGGCGCTGATCGTGCTGGGTAGCCTGGTAGCCTTGCGGGTAACGCGGGCAGGTGCGCTGAGTACTGCAAAGGCCAGTTGAGCCCATTCGCGGGCTCGCCCGCTCCCACAGGACCGCCACAGTGTTCGAGCTCGTGGTGATCCTGTGGAAGCGGGCAAGCCCGCGAAAAGGCCAGCCCAGGCCACGCACAATCCACACCCTCCACCGATCGTCAGCTCAACGCATCCCCTGCCCGACCCAGGCGTCAAATGGTTCCAAAGACCCCTTTGGAGAACCTCATGACCCAGCACGCCGTCGCCCTCCTGAGCGAGCTCGACGAACACCGTCCTCTGCGTGTTCAGGCCGGTAGCGAAGAACTTGTCCTCATCCGCCAGGGCGACCAGGTTCGGGCCTACCAAGGCCATTGCCCCCACGCAGGCGCCCCGCTCGACGAAGGTGTGGTTTGCGGTGGCCTGTTGGTGTGCCCTTGGCATAAAGCGGCCTTCGCGGTTGACGATGGCGTGGTCTGCGAGCCCCCGGCGCTGGCCGACCTGCGTCGCTACAAAGCCTGGGTCAAGGGCGATGAAGTCTGGGTCGATGACCAGCCCCTGCCAGCCATCGAGCCGCCACGCCACAGCGATGCCCGCTGCTTCGTCGTGGTGGGTGCTGGCGCCGCTGGCAGCGCTGCAGTCGCTACGTTGCTGGCCCACGGCTTCGCCGGCCGGCTGGTGTGGGTCGATCAGGAACGCCAGCCCGCCTACGACCGCACGGCCCTGAGCAAATTCGTGATTGCCGGGCAGATGCCGCCCGATGAAGTCCCCGCCCTGCTTGATGCCGACGCCTTGCGCAAGGGCCAGTTGGAGCGCAAGCACGGCAAGGTGCGCACACTCAACAGCCAGAAACGCCAGCTGACGCTCGCCGACGGCCAACAGATCGATTACGACGCCTGCCTGCTGGCCACCGGCGGGAAAGCACTGCGCCCGGACATCCCCGGCGCCGAGCTGCCCGGGGTGTTCACCCTGCGCTCACGGGAGGATGCCGCCCAGTTGCTCGATGCCGCCGAACCCGGCCAACCGGTGGTCATCATCGGTGACGGTTTCATCGGCCTCGAAGCCGCCTCGGCATTGCGCAAGTACGGCCTACAGGTGCACGTGGTCACCCGCCACGAAGTCCTCCTGGCCCGGCAGCTGGGTGAACGCATCGGCCGCAGCATCCGTGAGCTGCATGAGCGCAAGGGTGTTACCTTCCACGGCCCTACTGAAGTTCAGCGCATCGAGGGGCAGGACAACGTCGAAGCCGTGCAACTGGCCAACGGAGAACGGCTTCAAACACCCTTGGTGCTGCTCGGCACGGGGGTAAAACCGGCCACTGCCTTCCTCCAGGGCGTGCCGCTGACCGAGGACAAGTCCGTGAGGGTCGACGCAGAACTGCGCGCTGCCGATGGCCTGTGGGCGGCGGGGGATATCGCCACCTTCCCGCTCACCGGTCGACCTGTGCGCATCGAGCACTGGCGTCTGGCCCAGCAACACGGGGTGATCGCTGCAGCCAACATGCTTGGCGAGCAGCGCCGCTATGCCGATGTGCCGTTCTTCTGGACTTTCCAGCACGGCCGCACTTACGAAGTACTTGGCCACCCCCGGGACTGGAACCGGATCGAGTTCGTCGGTGAGCCGGAAAAAGGCGATTTCATTGCGCTGCAGTGTGTGGATGAACGGGTTGAAGCCGTGGTCGCCAAGGGTTATTCCGATGCCATGGCAACGCTGTCGCAACGCATGAAACGCCCGTTAAGCCTACAAGAGGCTTTGGCGCTAATTGGCTGAGGTCCGCCTTTCAATGCGCCCCGGTTGTGTGTAAAACAGCGGGATCAGCCGACTGAAAAGGACCCAAGCGCATGATCTACCGCCCCCTCGGCCGCAGTGGCCTGCAGGTATCCGCCCTCACCCTGGGTAGCATGATGTTCGGCGAGCAGACCAATACCGAAGACGCCCTGCGCATCATCGACAAGGCCTGGGACCAGGGCATCAATTTCATCGACACTGCGGACGTTTACAACGCCGGGCGCTCGGAAGAAATCGTCGGTGAAGCGGTGGCACGCCACCGTCAGGACTGGATCGTCGCCAGCAAGGTCGGCTTCGGCCCGGCCGATGGCCTGCCCAACCGCAGCGGGCTGTCGCGCAAACACATCTTCAATGCCCTGCAGGCCACCCTCACCCGCATGGGCATGGACTACCTGGACATCTACTACCTGCACCGTGAAGACCACAAGGTGCCGCTGGAAGAGACCGTGCTGGCCATCGGCGACTTGCTGCGCCAGGGCAAGATCCGCTACTGGGGCGTGTCCAACTTCCGTGGCTGGCGCATTGCCGAGGTCTGCCACATTGCCGAGCGCCTCGGGGTGCCCAGGCCGGTGGTGAGCCAGCCGCTGTACAACATCGTCAACCGTCAGGCCGAGCCCGAGCAACTCACTGCCGCCGCCGCCCATGGCCTGGGCGTCGTGCCGTTCAGCCCGTTGGCGCGTGGCGTACTCAGTGGCAAGTACGCGCCGGGGGCGGTGCCGGATGCCGGCAGCCGCGCAGGGCGCCAGGACAAGCGCATCATGGAGGTGGAGTGGCGCCAGGAGTCGCTGGCCATCGCCCGGCAGATCCAGGCTTACGTTGAGGCCAAGGGCGTGGGAATGGTTGAGTTCGCCATTGCCTGGGTGCTGAATAACCAGCTGGTGAGCTCGGCGATTGTCGGGCCGCGTACCGAAGCGCAGTGGGACACCTATGGCGGTGCATTGGCGGTGAAGATCACGGCGGAGGATGAAGCGTTCATCGACTCGCTGGTAACGCCGGGGCATGCATCCACGCCGGGGTTCAATGATGTGGCGCATTATGTGAGCGGGCGCTTGGCGCGCAGCTGACGCATTGGGGAGCCCTGCGCCGGGCTCCCGGTCCCCCCTTTCCCCAATCACCCCGGTATCGTGCGATGGCGGCCACAGCGAGGTCACGCACTGCTGCCAGGCCACCGTGCGGGTCAACAACTGTGAGTCTTCCTTGGGTGCGCCAATAGCCACCGCAACGTCTACGCCCTCCTCGACCAGGTCGACGAAGCGGTCGGTGAAACGATGAGTCATCGAACCGGCATAAATGGGGCCGAAGCCAGCTAATGCAAGGCCACAGGCTGGCTAGGGCGTGTTCGGGGCTTGCCTCATGTACGCGTCTGTCCAGGCGGCCAACGGCAGTGGTGGCTGCTGGTCGACAATACGCCGCCAGATCAAACGCAGGTCATTACCGTTGAACATCGAGCCAGGCCCACTGCCTTGCCACCGCGAAGGTACGTCGGCAACCCAGTGCCCCTGGCGGTCACGGTGGGCCATGTTGAAACGGAAGGTGTAGTTGCCAGGGATGCCCATGCGCAAGTCGGTCACCACCAGCGCGTCGCCCACCTGGTCGTAGCGCAGCCAGTCATCGGTAAACCAGCGCAAACGCTGGTGCAAAGGGCTTCCTGCCAGTGCTTTCGCCAGCTGCAGATTACGCGGCAAACGCTGCATTTCAGGCGCTTGCCGGTCAAACCCGCTGCTGATGCCCTCGTAGTAATCACCCTCCTGGGTCTTAGCCAGTACGCGCCAGACCAGACTGTTGAAAGCGAACGGCACGGCGCGCACTTCACTGGCGACAATGCCTTGCTGATCCAGTGCCGCCTGGAAGCGCTGCTCTGCCGCCATACGCCCGGCAAGGCCGAAACCCAGGTAAGCGGTACTGAACACCAGCGCCAAGGTCAGCAGACGTGTCGCCTTTGCAGTCACGCCCTTGAAGATGGCGTAGATAACCGCCGCCAGCAGCGGCAAGGTGTAGACCGGGTCGATGATGAACACCGCCGCCCAGCTTTGCGGGGTGGCCTGCAAAGGCCAGAACAACTGCGTACCGTAGACCGTGAAGGCATCTAGCAACGGATGAGTAACCAGTACCAGCCAGAACGCCACAAACAACCTGGACAAGGTGTAACCCTTGCCAGGCCAGCATTTGTGGACCAGCCAGGCCAGTAGCAAGGCCAGCCCGGTAAGCACGAACAGCGAGTGGGAGAACCCGCGGTGGTAGGTCATCTGCGACACCGGGTCGGCGTAGCGGATGATCACGTCCAGGTCGGGCAGCGTGCCCAGCGCAGCGCCATACAGCAACGCGCGCCGCCCCTGGATGCGGCCAAGCACGGTACCCTGCAGGGCCGCGCCGAGTAAGGCTTGGGTGATGGAGTCCAAGGGTCGCGCTCCTGAAAGGGACATTTGCGCAAGCTACCTTCATACGACCTCGGTGCACAATTCCCTTGGCTGGCTCAGAACAGCTGCCAGGTGTACACCAACGTCAGGCGGTTTTCGTCGATGTCACTGCGGTAATTGGAGCGCGCCATGGCGTTCCTCACCCGAATCCCCAGCCCCTTCAGCACGCCGCTCTGCACCGCATAGCCAATGTCCAGGTCACGTTCGCGATCCCGCCCTTCGTAACCCAGCCCGGTATCGACATTGTTACCGGTTATGTACCGCACAGTCGCCGTCAGGCCCGGTACGCCCAGGGCGGCGAAGTTGTAGTCGTAGCGCACCTGGTACGAGCGCTCATCGGTGTAGGCAAACTCATACGTCGGCACCTCGTTACCCAACGGCGAAATGTTGGCGAATACCCGAGGGAACGGGCTGTCGCCATAGATGCCCTGGTAGCCGGCATGGAAGCTGTGCCCGCCATGCCGGGCGGTGAACATCGAGAAGAATGCCTGGTTGTCGATATTGCCCAGCAGCGCATCGCCATCCTCACGCGCGGTGAAATAGCCCAGGTTTGCGCTAAGCACCCAGTCCCCTACTGGCTTGCTGTGCTTCAGGCCGACAAAGCCTTGTTCATAGATGTCTTCCAACTGCCCGTACCACAGGCTGACGCTGCTCTGGTTGGCGTTGAACGCATAGTCCCCGCCCACGTAGTTGAAGGCATCGCTTTCAGCCTGGCGCATCGGCACATGGCCGAGCATGGCGTTCATCTTGCCGTCGCCGCCTTCGTTACGCAGGTGAGTGCTTTTCAGGTGGCCGGCCTGCAAGGTCAGCCCGTCGATTTCCGACGAACTCAAACTGGCGCCCTGGTAAGTCGGCGGCAACAGGCGGATATCACTGAATGTCAGTACCGGCAGGTTGGGTTGCAGTTCACCGATGCGCACTTCGGTCTTCGACAGGCGGGCCTTGAAGGTAGGCGCCAGGCGGCTGTACTCGTCGGCGGCACGGCCATCGCCATGCACCGGCAGCAGGCCGGTATTGGCCCGGTCGGGGCTGCTGTCGAGCTTAATACCCAGCAGGCCCAGCGCGTCCACGCCAAAACCGACGGTACCGGGGGTGTAGCCCGACTTGAAGTCGAGGATGAAGCCCTGGGCCCACTCCTCGGCCTTGGACTGCTTGTTGGCCCCGACGATGTCAGAGAAATCGCGGCTGAAATAGTAGTTGCGGGCACTCAGGGTGGCCTTCGAGTCCTCGAAAAAGCCGCCTTCGGCAGCCAGCAGTGGTTGGCTGAGCAAAGTCAGGCCCAGGGCGACACAAGGGGTGTGATTCATTCCGAAGCTCTCTTGATCTTGTTTTTATGGGTAAAGCGTTGGGAACACTGCAGTTCATGGGGTACGGCGCAGCACCTCCCGGGCACGTGGCCGATGCAACCTGAGCAGCGCATGGGCCAGCAGGCCGAACAGCAGCCCCCAGAACGCCGCCGACAACCCCAGGAACGCCACCCCCGAAGCGGTGACCAGGAAGGTGAACAGCCCGGCGTCGCGCTCGGCCGGCTCTGCCAGGCTGCGGGCCAGGGCCTCGCTGATGGCACCATACAGGGCCAAGCCGGCCAGGGCAGCGATCAGCGCAGCAGGAAAGGCGGCGAACAGCGACATCAACGTGGCGCCGGCAATGCCCAGCAGCAGGTACAGCGCACTGCCAGCCACCGCCGCCACATAACGCCGCCGCGGGTTTTCATGGGCTTCATGGCCGGTGCACAGGCTGGCGGTAACCGCCGCCAGGTTCAGCCCGTGGCAGCCGAACGGCGCCAGCAGCGCTCCAGCCAGGGCACTGGCGCTGATCAACGGGCTGGCGGGTGTGGCGTACCCGGCGTTGCGCAGTACCGCCATGCCTGGCATGAACTGCCCGGTGAGCGCCACCAGCACCATTGGCAAGGCCAGGCTGAATACCGCCGAAAGGCTGAACTGCGGCGTGACCCACTGTGGCGAAGCCAGTTCCAGCACCAGCGCCTCACTGCGAAACGCCCCGCTGGCAACGGTCACCAGGGTTCCCACGCACAGCACCGCCGCCACCGCATAGCGTGGCTGTAGCCGGCGCATCAGCACGTAGGTAACGAACATCGCCAGCACCAGTAGCGGCTGCACTGGCAGGGCGCGGAACACGTCGATGCCGAAGCTGAACAGAATGCCCGCCTGCATGCCGGCAGCGATGGACCCCGGCAGGCGCCCGATAATGCGGTCGAAGGCCCCGCTGATGCCGATCATCAGCAGAACCAGATTGGCCACCAGGTAAGCCCCCACGGCTTGCTCCAGGCCGAGTTGCGGCAAGGCGGTGACCAACAGCGCGGAACCTGGAATCGACCAGGCGATCACCACAGGTACCCGGTAGTGCAGGCTGAGCAGCGCACCGAGCACGGCACTGCCCATGGACACGGCCCAGACCCAGGATGACAACTGCTGGTGGGACAGGCCGGCGGCTTCGGCGGCGTGGAAGATGATCACCAACGGGCCTGCGTAGGAGATCATCGTGGCGATGCAGCCAGCGACGATGGCGGACAGCGAGCTGTCCTTGATCAGGGTTTTCATGGCACCTCTGGCGCGGCATTGGCCGGGCGCGGTGCCCGGCGCTTGTTCTTCGGGTTACGCCTGCGTCGCAAGGGCCTGGGCGTGCCGACGGCCACTGGCCAGGTGCACGGCCATGGCCAGCGCAGCGATTGCGCCAGGGATGGCGAACGCGATGAAGTTAAGTTGCAGCGGCAGGTTGATGCCCATCAGCGCGCCGCCCAGCAGCGGGCCGACGATGGCGCCGTTACGCCCAATGCCCGAGGCCCAGCCCAGGCCGGTGGAGCGCACCGACAGCCCATACATCTGCGCGGCGCCGGCATACAGCAGGATCTGCGTGCCGATGGTGGTGGCGCCGGCAATGAAGATCAGCAGGTAAAGCACCGGCATCGGGCTGTTCACCCCCAGCAGGCTGATCGACAGCGCAGCGGCAATGAAGAACGCCACCTTCACCTTGACCAGGTTGTAGCGGTCGCCCAGCCAGCCGCCCAGAATTGCCCCGGCCATGCCGCCAAAGTTCAGCGCCAGCAGGAACGACAGGCTCGAACCCAGGCTGTAGCCCGCGTTGGCCATCAGTTTCGGCAGCCAGGAACTGAGTGCATAGACCATCAGCAGGCAGCAGAAGAACGCCAGCCACAGCGCCAGTGTCCGTATGGCCAGGCCATTACGGAACAGCTCAAGCACCGATGCCCCGCTGCCTTTGCGGTCAGCGGCCTGCAACACGTCATCCGCCTGTACATCGCATTCCGGGTCCAGCCGCTTCAACAGTTTGCGAGCTTCTTCGGTGCGGCCCTGGCGCACCAGGAAGCCGATCGACTCAGGCAGGTAGTAGAGGATCACCGGCAACAGCAGCAGTGGCACGGCAGCGGCGAAGAACATCGACTCCCAACCAAAGCGCGGCAGCATGAAGATACCCACACCTGCCGACAGCATGCCGCCCAGCGAATAGCCGCTGAACATGATTGCCACCAGCGTGCTGCGCAAGCGCTTGGGCGCATATTCGTTCATCAGTGCCACAGCGTTGGGCATCAGGCCGCCACAGCCCAGGCCGGCAATGAAACGGTAGATGCCGAACTCGCTCGGGCTGCTGGCAAAGCCATTGAGAATGGTTGCCCCCGAGAACAAGGCGAAACAGATGGCAATGCCCTTCTTGCGCCCGATACGGTCGGCCAGGCTGCCGAATGCCAAGGCGCCGAACATCATGCCGAACAGCGCGTAGCTGCCCAGCGCACCGGCCTGCAACGGGGTAAGCCCCCACTCTTTCATGATGACCGGCAGTACCACGCCGTAGATGAACAGGTCATAGCCGTCGAAGATCAGCAGCAGGCCGCACCAGGCCATGACCATCCAATGGAACGGGGTAAAGCGCGCGTTATCGATGATCGGGTGTACGTCAAGGGTTCGCATGGCATCTGTCGCTCTTGTTTTTGTTGTGAGGGAAAACTGTTGCCTGGAAGTTGCTGCTCAGCCGAGGTCGCCGCCTCCTACCGGCAAGGTCACGCCGGTGATGTATGAGGCTTCGTCAGAGGCAAGGAACAGAATCGCGCCCACTTGCTCGTCGATGCTGCCGTAGCGGTGCATCAGGCTGCTGTCGAGGGTCTGGTCGACGATCTGCTGGTACCAGTGTTTTTCCTGTTCGCTTTGCTCGGCGCTGTTGCGTGGCACGCGACGGGGTGGCGCTTCGGTGCCGCCGGGTGCGGTGGCGTTGACGCGGATACCACGGCCAGCGGTTTCAAAGGCCAGGCACGCGGTGAGCGCGTTGACGCCGCCTTTGGCCGCGCCATAAGGCACGCGGTTGACGCCACGGGTGGCGATGGACGAGACGTTGACGATGGCGCCGCTACCGCGCTCGAGCATGTAGGGCAGCGCGGCATGGCAGCACCACAGGGTGGGGAACAGCGAGCGGCGCACCTCGGCTTCGATCTGCGCCACCTCATAGTGTTCAAAAGGCTTGGCCCAGATGGTGCCGCCGACGTTGTTGACCAGGATGTCGAGGCGGCCGAAGGTTTCCACTGCACTGGCCATGACACGGGCGCAGTCGGCGTGTTGTTCGAGGTCGGCGGTGAGGGTGAGCATGCCCTCGCCGGCCAGCTCGTGGACCAGTTCGGAACGGTCTACCGCGACCACTTGCGCGCCTTCGGCCTTCAGCCGCCAGCACACGCCCCGTCCGATGCCCTGTGCGGCACCGGTGACCAGGGCGACCTTGCCTTGGAATCGGTTGTTCATACGCAAATCTCCGGTTCGCAATAGCCCCTGAGGGAGCAACTGTCTTGCTCCAATCTGAAGCCCGCGCGATCACTGTGGGAGCTGGCTCGCCCGCGAACACGGGCAGAGCCCGTGCCATCCACCGCGCTGCCTGCTTCGCGGGCAAGCCCGCTCCCGCAGGTTCGGCGTATTGCTTGGAATAATTGGGAGTTGTCAGGCCGCTGCCGCGAACTTCTCGTAGTAGAAGTTGGCCGGGGTAATGCCCTGCTCGCGCACGTACTGGCTCACCGCCTCGACCATCGGTGGCGGCCCGCACAGGTACAGGTCCACATCGCCATCGTTCAGGTGGCGCGGCTCGATGTGCTGGGTCACATAGCCCTTCTGCGGGTACTGGCTGTCCGGGTTGGCTACGCAGGCGCTGAAGGTGAAGTTGGGGATACGCGCTGCAAAGTCTTGCAGCCGATCCAGCTCGACCAGGTCGAAGTCATTGGTCACGCCATAGATCAGATGCAGCGGGTGTTCACTGCCCTGCTCGGCGATCTTTTCCAGCATCGCGGTGAACGGGGCCAGACCAGTGCCGCCAGCCAGCAGCAACAGCGGGCGCTGGATAGGCCGCAGGTAGAAGCTGCCCAACGGCCCCGCCAGGCTCATGCTGTCGCCGGCCTTGGCCAGGTTGGTGAGGAAGCTGCTCATCAAACCGCCCGGCACGTTGCGGATCAAGAAGCTGACTTCGCCGTCCTTCTGCAACGAACTGAACGAATAGGCACGGCTCTGCTCGCTGCCCGGCACCTTGAGGTTGACGTACTGCCCCGGCAGGAAGGCCAGGCGGCTGAGGGCCTCGCCCTTGATCGACAGGGCGATGGTGCTGGCCGACAGCTGGCGTACATCGCTGATGGCCGCCTCGAAGCTAGCCTGTTCGGTCTTGCACAGCTGCGACGAAGCCGGAATGCGGATCACGCAGTCGCTTTCGGCGCGCATCTGGCAGGTGAGCACATAGCCTTCAGCGATTTCGTCTTCGCTCAGGGCGTCTTCGATGAAGTTGTCACCCAGCTCGTAACGCCCGGATTCGGCCTTGCATTTGCAGGTACCGCAGGCGCCATCGCGGCAGTCCAGCGGGATGTTGATGCCTTGGCGGTAGGCCGCGTCGGCCACGGTTTCATAGCCGGTGGCTTCAATGAAACGGGTAACCCCGTCTTCGAAATTCAGTGCGATCTGGTAGCTCATGTTGCACCTCGCGGGCGAGCCGGCCCACGGCGCGTCGCATGACGCACCGGGCAATGCTCGTAAAACCCTGTATCAGATGTGGTAGATGTCGATGACCTGGCGCACGTAGTCGTTCTTCAGCACCACCTTCTTGGCCTTGATCAGCGGCTGCTCGCCGCGCAGGTCGAGGGTGTAGAAGCTGGTACCGAAGTAACTGTCGGTGGTCTTGTAGCGGAAGCTCAGGGTGTGCCAGTTGAAACGCACCTGGCAGCTGCCCTCGCCTTGCTCGACGATCTCGATGTTGCTGATGTTGTGCGAGGTGCGGGTGTCGGGCACGGTCGCACTGGAGCGCTCGGTCTTGATACGGAACACGCGGTCTTCCAGGCCGCCACGGTTGCCGTACCAGATCAGCGAGATTTCGCTTTGTGGGTCTTCGGTGAGGGCGTCATCGTCATCCCAGCTCGGCATCCAGAAGCTGGCGTCGCTGGCGTACAGCTCCAGCCACTCGTCCCACTGGGCGTCATCCAGGTAGCGCGCTTCGCGGTAGAGGAAGTCGCGCACGGTTTCATACAGGCTCATTGCACGGCCTCCACAGGGATCAGCTGCTGTTCGTCCTTCAGGGCCTGGATCATGGTGTCCTGCCAGTATTTGTGTTGCAGCACGAACAGGCCTTCGTCCTCGGTGCGCACGCCAGACAGCAGCGGATGGAGCTCGATCTCTTTAGCCGCTTCATCGGCGCCTTCGACCCAGTGCTTCGCGCCACGGGACATGTCGTTCCAGCCAGAGCCGCCGCCGTAGCCGGTCTGGCAGGAGCGGAACTCTTCCAGGTCGTCCGGGGTGGCCATGCCGCTGACGTTGAAGAAGTCTTCGTACTGGCGAATGCGCTTGGCGCGGGCATCGGCGCTCTCGCCTTTGGGCGCGATGCAGTAGATGGTGATTTCAGTCTTGTTTACCGAAATCGGCCGGGCAACGCGGATCTGCGAGCTGAACTGGTCCATCAGGTACACGTTCGGGTACAGGCACAGGTTGCGCGAGTTCTCGATCATCCAGTCGGCACGGGCCTGGCCGAAGTCGGCAGCCAGCTGGTCACGGCGCTCGTAGGCGGGGCGGTCTTCCGGGTTGGCCCAGCGGGTCCAGAGCAGCAGGTGGCCATGGTCGAAGGAATAGAAGCCCCCGCCCTGCTTGGCCCAGGAGCCGGCGCTCATGGTCTTGATCTCGTCACCGGCCTCACGCTGCTTGCGCTGGTTCTGGGTGGCGGCGTAGTTCCAGTGCACAGAGCTGACGTGGTAGCCGTCGGCGCCGTTTTCGGCGGTGAGCTTCCAGTTGCCTTCGTAGATGTACGAGCTGGCACCGCGCAGCACTTCCAGGCCTTCTGGCGACTGGTCGACGATCATGTCGATGATTTTGGCCGACTCGCCCAGGTGCTCGGCCAGCGGTTTCACATCGGCATTCAGGCTGCCGAACAAAAAGCCCCGGTACGACTCGAAGCGCGCCACCTTGGTCAGGTCGTGGGAGCCGTCGTAGTTGAAGCTGTCGGGGTAGCCGGCGTTGCTTGGGTCTTTCACCTTCAGCAGTTTGCCGCTGTTGTTGAACGTCCAGCCGTGGAACGGGCAGGTGTAGCTGGACCGGTTGCCGCGCTTGTGCCGGCACAGCATGGCGCCTCGGTGGCTGCAGGCATTGAGGAAGGCATTGAGCTCACCGTCCTTGTTGCGCGCGATGAAAATCGGCTGGCGCCCCATGGTCAGGGTGAGGAAGTCGTTTTTTTCGGGGATCTGGCTTTCGTGGGCCAGGTAGATCCAGTTGCCCTCGAAGATGTGTTTCATCTCCAGGTCGAACAGGCGTGGGTCGGTGAACATCTCCCGCTTGCAGCGGTAGATGCCCTTTTCACGGTCGTCCTCGAGCATGGCATTGAGGTAGTCGAATCCCAGGGACATGGCCAGGGTCTCCCTTGTTATTGTTTAGACCTGGTCAGTTTGGGCGCTGGTATTAGGCGGGAGTATCCGGTTTGTGCGCAGTGATATCCGTTTTGTGCAGGTTGAGGCGTCTGGCTTGAGAGCCTCTTCGCGGGCTTGCCCGCTGCCACAGGATTACCACTGTCCCCAAGCTTGTGGAATACCTGTGGGAGCGGTCGAGCCCGCGAAGAGGCCGGCGCGGTTCAGCGCCGATTGCGGAAGGTTTCGGAAGGCAATTCGCCAAACTGCTGCCGGTACACCTCGGAAAACCGCCCAAGGTGCAGGAAGCCATAATCCATGGCCAGTTCCGTCACACTGCGCACCGCGCAACTGGAGTCGCCCAGGCAAGCACGCACCTGCTCCAGCTTGCGCTGGCGCACATACTGCTTGGGTGTGATGCCCAGATGCCGGTCAAACAGGGCATATAACGAACGCAGGCTCATGCACGCTTGTTCCGCCAGCGCCTCGGCCGTCAGTTCAAGCTTCAGGTTACGGTCGATGTGGTCAATGATTCGCTCAAGGTTTGCCCCTGGCGAACCCAGGCTTTCACGACGAATATTGGTATTCATCAGGGTCAACAGCTTGCTGGCGACAATCTGGCTGTAGTGCCCCTGCACGCGCGGCAGCGAATCACTCACTTCCGCTTCGTGGCAAACCATGGCCAGCAGGTTGACGAACCCTTCCAGTTCATCCAGCCGGTAATGGTTGCGCAAGAACCGCACGCCACCTTCTGGCCGGTGCCAGCGCTGCTCATCGCAAATCGAGTCCAGCAACCGGGTGGGCACCTTGAGGATGAACTTCTCGCAGTCTTCCGAATAGGTCAGGTCAACCGGGTCATCCGGGTTGATCAGCAGCAACTCGCCCGGTACCAGGTGCTGCTCGCGCTTATGCCCCCGCCAAAGGCAGTTGCCGTTGAGCAACACTTGCAGGTGGTAGATGGTTTCCAGCGCTGGCGAGGTAACGCGCACACTGCCACCGTAGCTGATGCGGCACAGGTCGAGTTCGGCAAATTTGCGATGGCTGAGGCTGGCCTGAGGGTGCGTGGTGCGCGACAGTCCGATGCAATGCTGGCCTACATGCTGGTTCACATAATCGGACACAGCATAAGGGTCGGCGTGATGAAACACGCTACTGCGCTCGCTCAGCAGGCGGCTTTCCATAGGCAAGGCACTCGGTATCGTTATTGTTCTGGTCGCCGCTTCCTACACCCTTGTGGGCAGTGGTTGCGGTCGTCACGGTCATTCTATCGGGCCGGTTGTGGGGTGATGAGGGCAGGTGACAACCGGCGGATAGGCACACTACAGCAAAAAGGCGGGGGTTGGGCAATGCGGCTTTGGCAATGGATGGGCGGATATAGGACAAGAATGATGATTCACATGTTCGGTGATCGAACAGTTGTTCCTATGCTGGCCTCTTCGCGGTTAAACCTGCTCGTACACCGGCCTGTGGTGCTCCTTCGATCAGTGTAGGAGCGGGTTTACCCGCGAAGAGGCCGGCATAGGCAGTAACGAATGCAGCGTACAACCGCTTCCTGTCGCCCTACCCATCCTTGGCTCCGCGCCCGGAATTGGCGCGGGGCAATGGAAAACAGCTCACGAAAGCGCCGACAAAAATGCGGGAAGCTAACAAACCCGCTGGCCACAGCCACCTCGGTCAACGACGTGCTGGTGTGCTGCAGCAACTGCCGCGCATGGGACAATCGCAGCTCCAGATAATACCGTGGCGGCGTGGCCTGTACATGGCGGCGGAACAACCTTTCCAGGTACCGACGGGACAACCCTGCGTGCTTGGCGATTTCATCGATGCCAATCGGGTCTTCTATATTGGCGTGCATCAGCTCCAGCGCTAGGCGCAGCGGCGCGCCGCCGCAGTGTTCGAGCAGCGCCAGCATCATGTTCAGCGCACTGCTGGCACCTGCGCAGCTAATGCGGCGACAGTCAAGCACGTGGGCCTGGCGGCTAGGCAGTCAAGGGGTGGCGTTGGGCTGCTGGTGCGGCCTGTGGAGCAAGAACTGGTGTTGAAAGATACCTTCCACTTCCTGGCGTTCAATGAAGACAAGAAACATGACTCCACTTGCCGGCGGTTGCGGGACTGCTTGCTGGACGAGTTTCAGCCGCTGCTGGAGTCGTTGCGTAATCAATGAACGCGCTGACGGTGTTGCCTTGGTCACTGCACGGGCAGAAAGTTCATTAGCAGCAGGCTCTGAGCGTAGTTCAAACCAATCCGCCGATAACGTTCATCCAGCAACTCCGCCAGCAGATCCAGCCGCGCAACGATTTTGCCGAACTCCACGGCAAAACTCAGGTTACTGCCCTCTTCCGAGATCTCGTTGGAGAACAGCAACAGCACCCCATTGGCGTCCTGCCGCTGGCTGAGCATCCAAGTAGCCTTCTCGATATTACGCGCTGCGTTGTTGACGAACAGCGGGTCGATGGTATCGGTCATGTAGAACTCGGTACGCCCACCATGCGCGGTAATCAGCATGCTGCCGATGGCGTAAATGAAGGCACCAACGCGATCACCGCGAAACTCCGGGCTCAGGGCGTAGCTCAATGCCGCCAGGTCGCGGCGGTTGCCCAGTTGCGGCAATGGCTGGCGTTGCTCGATGGCCATGCGAATCTGTCGCTCGGCGGTGGCGGCGTCGATGTAGCCAGACATTTTCCACTGGTTGGGATTGCGCTGGTACAGTTTGTTCATCAGCAGGTACAGGCTTTGCAGGTTGTCGCGCATGGACAGCGTGGCCATGCGGTCGACGCTGGTCTGGAACAGCTCGCTGGGCTTGCCGTTGCCGAACTGATTAACGATGTCACGGCCTTGCTCCTGGGTGCAGGCGCACAGGCATGTGAGGGCGCCTGCCAGTAGCAGGCGGGAGAAGAAACTTGGGTAGCTTGCAACCATCGGCACCGGGTCGATATTCGGCGGCTGCATTGGGGATCAGAGCAGCCTAGCCAAGCATAGAGCCCGGAAATCGGAAAAAGTGCGGAGGCTGGGATTAGCGGCAACCTGTGCGGGCCTCTTCGCGGGCAAGCCCGCTCCCACAGGAGTACCGCAGACTCTGATAACTGTACAGTACCTGTGGGCGCGGGCTTGCCCGCGAAGAGGCCCGCACAGGCGACGCATCAATCACAGGGCGTGGCGCAACATCTCCACCACCTGCGCATGCAGCGCCGGGTCCCCACATGCCACCACGCAACCACCATTCTGCGCCGAGCTGCCATCCCACGCAGTGATCACACCACCCGCCCCTTCAATGATCGGCATCAGTGCCTGCACGTCATACGGCTGCAGGCTGGCCTCCACGATCACATCGACAAAGCCCGAAGCCAGCATGCAGTAGGCATAGCAATCACCGCCATAACGCATCAACCGCGCCTGACCGGCAACGGCCTCGAACGCAGCCTTGCGCTCGGCGGTATCGAACATGTCGGGAGTGGTGCACATCAGCGTGGCCGAGGCCAGGTCGGCGCAGGCACGGGTTTGCAACGGCGTGCCGCTGCGCCAGGCACCTTCAGGGGTGCCGACAAAGCGTTCGCCGGTGAATGGCTGGTTCATCACACCTACAACCGGCCGTTCGCCGTCATTCAGGGCGATCAACGTCCCCCACAACGGCAGGCCGGTGATGAAGGCACGGGTGCCATCAATCGGGTCAAGCACCCAGGTCAGCGGGCTGCTGCCGACCGCGACACCCGCTTCCTCACCCAGAATACCGTGGTCGGGGTAGCGGGCCTGGATCAGCTCGCGCATGGCGTCCTCGGCCGCCTTGTCAGCCACGGTGACCGGGTCGTACAACCGCCCCCCCTTGTCCTCGACAGCCAGGCTGGCACGGAAATAAGGCTTGATCGCCACCGCGGCGGCATCGGCCAGCTGCTCGGCGAAGGTGCGGAATTCACCGATCTGTTCAGCACTCAGGGACATGGGACGGCCTCAGGACAATGATTAGGGGCAGCATCATACCCGACACAACGAGCATCGCCAGCCTGCCGCTCATGCAGCCTGAGGCGAACTAGACTGAACAAGACCAGATCACCGGGGGGCTGCCACACGTAGCCCAGTTTGTCGGCCACAGCCGGGCCGATGTGATTGTCATGGGCAGCCACCGGCATGACGCGATGCAGACGTTCCTGGGCGGAACCACGGCCCATGTACTGGAGCATCCGTTGTGTAATGTGCTGGCGATCAAGTCCGTTCACTGAGCTCTGGCATACCTGAACCGGCCGCTTCGTGGGCAAACCCGCTCCGTCAGGGATATCAACGGTGGGAGCGGGTTACCCGCGTAAAGGCCGGTGTGTATTTCACTGGTTGATATTTGGTACACCAGTGCCATACAAAAAGAATGCATTTGATAATGATTCGTAGTAATTTCGCGACGCTTCCTCACCCGCTCCCTCAGCGCCTTACTCCAGGATCGTACCGTCGATGCGTCGCACGTTCGTTTCGCTTTGTGTGCTTCATGCTGTCTCCCCGCTGGCCTTTGCCGAGCCCGAACCGCTCAGCGACCCTGTCCAGATTGAACTCCAGGCTTTAAACATCACCAGCAACGCCGACAGCGAACGCGCCGATGGCCCGGTCTTTGGCTACAAGGCCACCCGCTCGTCCAGCGCCACCCGCACCGACACGGCGCTGCACGAAACGCCGCAGTCGGTCAGCGTGGTGCCCAAGGATGTGTTGACCGATACGGCCAGCACCCGCCTGCAAGACGCCCTGGATTATGCCGGTGGTGTGGGCCGCGCCAACAACTTTGGCGGGCAGGGCCTGACCACGGTCACTGTCCGCGGTTTCACCACTGGCGAGTACTACCGCAACGGCTTCCCGATGAACCGCGGTTACCCGAATGCGCCTGATGCCAACAACGTCGAGCGTCTGGAAGTGATCCGCGGCCCGGCCAGCAGCCTGTACGGCCGTGGCGACCCCGGCGGCACCTTCAATGTGGTTACCAAGCAGCCGCAGGCTGAACAACAGGTCACCCTGGGCAGCCAGTTCGACGATCAAGGCATGCACCGCGCCACCCTCGACGCCACCGGTGCCTTGAACCAGGACGGCAGCCTGGCCTATCGCCTGAATGTGTTGGGCGAAGGTGGCGACAGCTTCCGCGACAACATCGAAAGCGAACGCTACAACGTCGCGCCGGTGCTGAGCTGGCAGGTGAACGATGCGACCAAAATCGTCTTTGAAGGCGACTTCATGCGTAACAACCACCCGCTTGACCGCGGGCTGACGCGTTACACCAACCAAGCTGGAAGCGCCTCGCGCGATACCAACATCTGGGGCAAAGGCAGCGACAACAGGCTGCACAACGATAACAACATGGCGCAGTTGCGTTTCGAGCATGCGCTCAATGATGACTGGACCTTGGGCGGCGGCATGCAGTGGCTGGACGGTACCCTCAAGGGCAACGCCATCGAAGCCAACACCCTGCAGGCCGATGGCCGTACCCTGGGGCGTAACTTCAACTACCGCAAGCTGGAATGGCGTGACCGCGACTACCAGTTGAACCTGACCGGACACTTCGACACCGGCGGTTTCAGCCATACCCTGCTGACCGGTGTCGAGTATGAAGACTACGATTACAATTCGATCATCCAGCGCTCAGGCGGCAGCGCGACTGATTACACCATCGACTTGTTCGACCCGGTGTACAACCAGGCGCGCCCGGCCCTGAACCGCACCACCACGCATGACAAGGAAAACCTCAAGACCTGGGCATTCTTCGTTCAGGACCAAGTTGCCTTGACCGAGCGCCTTAAAGCCTTGGCGGGCGTGCGCTTCGAACGCTTTGAACATGACTACGTCAACAAGCTCAACAGTGCGGGGGACTTCGATAAAGGCGAGAACGGTGTAACCCCGCGGTTCGGCCTGCTGTATGACCTGACCGATACCGTCGCGGTCTATGCCAACACCGCACGCTCATTCAAGCCCAATAGTGGCGCTCCTGCCGGTGCAACAGGGCGTGGTTTCGACCCCGAGAAAGGCAAGTCCTACGAGCTGGGTGTGAAATGGGAGGCACTTGATCGCCAGTTGAGCGTTGACGCGGCGATCTACTACATCGTCAAGGAAAACGTGCTGACTCGCGACCCGAACAATCTGAACTACAGCATTGCCGCCGGTGAGGTGCGCAGCCGCGGAGTGGATATCAACGTCGCCGGCAACATCACGCCTGAATGGCGCGTCATCGGTGGCTACTCGTATGTCGATGCCGAAGTTACCAAGGACAACCGCCTGCCCACCGGCACGCGCCTGGCCAACATTCCGCGCAACAGCTTCAGCTTACTCAATACCTACGAGTTCCAGGACGGCTTCGCGAAGGGGCTGGGGTTGGGGGTAGGCGTCAAGTACGTGGATGACCGTAGCGGTCAGACTGAAGCAGTCACCTACAACATGGACAATTACACCGTGGTTGACCTGCTCAGCTTCTACCAGCTCAACGAGCATGTGCGCCTCAATCTAGATGTGAAGAATGTCTTCAACAAGGAGTACGACGAAGGGGCATTCAACACCTATGCCTACCCAGGCAACCCTCGCACGGTACAGGCAGGGGTTTCCTACACATTCTGAGTAGCCGGGGCTGCTTTGCAGCCCTTCGCCGGCAAGCCAGCTCCCACAGGTACTGCATATGACTTCAGTGCAGTCCACGGCGTGGGAGCTGGCTTGCCGGCGAAGGGCCGCACAGCGGCCGCTTGCGTCAGAATCCCTTGCTGTAGAACAGCGAGTACGACTCGATCCCGTCGTTAGGCTGCTTGATGCCCGCATTGGAGTAATGCATCGCACGGATCCCCACCTTCTGCTCCCCCGGCAACTTCAAGCCAAAACCGATGCGGTCTTCGAAGTTGACCGAAGAACCCAGACGCTGATCGCCCACGTCGGTCTTGGAAAACGCCGCCAGGCCAATGCCGGCCTCGATGTACGGCGTGTAGGTGAAACCGCTGAACTCATAGGTGAATACCGGGCTGAACGACAGCGAATGTGCGCCACTGGCGTCCCCGCCCTCCCAGTAGGTGTACGCAGCGTCCCAATACCCGCTCAGATAACCGGTGTTGCTTTCCAGCCATTTCTTGTCCCAGTCGAACGACATGCCAATACGGTAGGTCATGTCACCTTGGCCTGTGGCGCCAACGGCACCGGACACCTGCGCGGCCTGGGCCAGATTGGCCCCTGCAAAGGCCAGCACTGCGGCGGCCAGCGATGCTGCCAGACGGGTTTTCATCAACGACTCTCCTGATGGTCTACACGGCAAGTGGGGGCTTGAGCCCCTCGATTTTATGCGGTGCCCGGCACTTCCAGGCCGGTCACACGAAGTAATAGTTTTTGATTATTGTCCAGATAATCAGAAAGTTGAAAGTGAATTGCCACTATTGGCTAATTCGCTTCTTCAAGATGTGCCTTGCCGTGCGCAGGGCTTCAGTCGTATTCCGCCTCAGGGGTTCGAGCACATCCCGGACCAATACCTAACCCTGCTCGTCCAACATCTCCAGTTGAAGGCTCAGGCTCATGGCGATGTGCTCCGACTCGGCAGGAGTACATGCGTACTCCCGCCCGTTATCCATTAACGCCAGTTAAGGCTCACCGTCGCAGGGGCCTTTCCGTTAACAGTCACCATTTGCTGCACTGTCTGCCCTTGAGCGTTACCGGTGACTTTGTATTTGCCAGGCGGCAACTGCACATACAGCAGTGGCCCGGCATACATGACGCTGAGCACGGGCTGCCCCTGGGCGCTCTGGATATCGACATTGGCACCGCTCTGGAACTTGCCTTCCGGCCCTGTAGAAAGCTCTACGTGCAAGTCGTAACCCGGGGTCTTGCGCAGGGCGTTGGCCTCATCCTGGCCGATGCCTCCCTGGAGAAAGCGCACGCCGTTCTGTTCCTGTGGTTGTAACTGAACGGCCTGTATATCGATGGGGGCATTGAGGTTGGCGGCGACTGCCAAGGTCCATGGCATGGCCAAAGCGACCAGCAGTGCCGCACCGAGGGCATAGTGATGGTTACGCATGGTACGACCCTCCTTCAGAGGATGGCTTACCTAGTATCTGATCCTTCAGGCGTACCGGTGTTCGTGCCGATGTCTGGTTACCGTCGTGATATTCGGCACTAACGCATGAAACGAACGTAAATTTATATGAATATCATGATGTTGTGCGTGCTTCTTCAAGCAGCTTCACAAACATGCTCAAGCTGCGCGATACCGTGCCCCGACGCCACACCAGCCAGGTTTTCAGGTAGCGGAAATCCTCCGACATCGGCCACGCACTGACGGTGCTGCACCCGGGCATATTGTCGAGCATGCTGCGCGGCATCATGGCCAGGCCTGCGCCAGCGCTGACGCAGGCCAGCATGCCGTGGTAAGACTCCATCTCGTGGATCTTGCCCGGCACCGCCTGGTCCTGCACGAACCAGTTTTCAAAGTGATGGCGGTAGGAGCAGTTGGCGCGGAAGGCGTAGATGCTCTCCCCGTTCACGTCCTGTGCACGGGTGACCGGGGCATGGTTGAGCGGCGCGATCACCATCATCTCTTCCTCGAACACGGGCATGCCCTCCAGTGTCGGGTGCAGCACCGGGCCATCGACGAACGCTGCCACCAGGCGACCCGACAACACGCCTTCCAACATCGTGCCCGAAGGGCCGGTAGACAGGTCCAGGTCGACCTTGGGATAGCGCTGGTTGTAGGCCGCCAGCAGTGCCGGGATGCGCACGGCTGCGGTGCTTTCCAGTGAGCCCAGGGCGAAGGTGCCCTGCGGGTCTTCACCGGCCACGGTCAACCGGGCCTCGTGAACCAGGTCGAGAATGCGCCGGGTGTATTCGAGAAAATTCCAACCCGCAGGCGACAGGCGCAGGCGGCTCTTTTCGCGAATGAACAGTTCAACGCCGAGGTCTTCCTCCAGCTGCTTGATGCGCGTGGTCAGGTTCGACGGCACCCGATGGATGTGCTGCGCGGCGGCACTGATGCTGCCCTGCTCTGCCACGGCCTTGAAGATCTCCAGTTGCACCAGGTCCACAGCCTTTCTCCAAACGTGAATGTTTCGCTCATTATTATTCAGTTTTCATTAAAGCCATAGCCCACTAGTCTGGCGTCACTGATTAACAACAACGAGAGTGTCCGCCATGAGCGCGATCAGCAGCCTGACCCACGCCATCTCCCTCGACCCGTACAGCGGCGAGCAGATCGGCGCCTACCCGTTCGACACCGACGCCGCACTGGAAGCGGCGCTGCAACGTGCCAAGGTTGGCTACCGCCAGTGGCGCCAAGTGTCGCTGGGGCAGCGCAGCGAGTACCTGCTCGCTCTGGCCGGCACCCTCGAAGCCAAGGCCGAAGCCTTCGCCCAGATGATCAGCCGCGAAATCGGCAAGCCAGTCGCCCAGGCCCGTGGCGAAGTCAGCAAGTGCGTTGGCCTGTGCCGCTGGTACGCCGAGCACGGTCCGGCCATGCTCGCGCCGGAGCCGACCCAGGTTGAAAAAGCCCGTATCGAATACCGCCCGCTTGGCCCGATCCTGGCCGTGATGCCCTGGAACTTCCCGGTCTGGCAGGTATTGCGCGGCGCCGTGCCGGCGATCCTTGCGGGTAACACGTATGTACTCAAGCATGCGCCGAACGTGATGGGCAGCGCCTACCTGCTGGGCGAGCTGTTCAAGGATGCCGGGCTGCCAGAGGGCGTGTTCGAAGTGCTGAACGTGACCCCGGATGGCGTCACCCGCGCCATCAACGACACGCGCATTGCTGCCGTGACCTTGACCGGCAGCGTACGTGCCGGCATGGCGATCGGTGCCCAGGCCGGTGCCGCGCTGAAGAAGTGCGTGCTGGAGCTGGGTGGTTCCGACCCGTTCATCGTGTTGGCCGACGCTGACCTGGATGCCGCCGTCAAGGCTGCGGTCATCGGCCGCTACCAGAACACCGGCCAGGTCTGCGCCGCGGCCAAGCGCCTGATCGTCGAAGAAAGCATCGTTGACGAATTCACCCGCAAGTTCGTTGAAGCCACCCGTGAACTGAAAGTGGGCAACCCACTGGACGACGACACCTACATTGGCCCGATGGCCCGTTACGACCTGCGCGATGAGCTGGACGGCCAGGTGCAAGCGACCCTCGCCGAAGGCGCCACCCTGCTGCTGGGCGGCAACAAGGTCGAGGGTGTGGCCAACTTCTACGCGCCGACCGTGTTCGCCAACGTCACGCCGGACATGACGGCGTTCAAGCAGGAGCTGTTCGGGCCGGTGGCCGCAATCATCACTGCCCGTGATGCCGACCATGCGGTGGAGCTGGCCAACGACAGCGAGTTCGGCCTGGCCGCAACGATCTATACCGCCGACTATGCGCTGGCCGAGCGCATGACCACAGCACTGGATACCGGTGGCGTGTTCATCAACGGTTACTGCGCTTCCGACCCCCGTGTGGCGTTTGGCGGCGTGAAGAAAAGCGGTTTCGGGCGTGAGCTGTCGCACTTTGGTGTGCGCGAGTTCACCAATGCCCAGACTGTCTGGCTGGACCGCAACTGATTCAGAACCTTTGGGGCTGCTTAGCAGCCCCAAAGGCTTCAATCGCGAACCTGGTCCTTGACCCAGTCCAGCATCCCTCCCGGCACGATCAATTCATGCCGCGCCCGCGAACAGGCGGTGTACAACCCCGCCAGCATCCGCGCACGCTCATTGCGGTTGCCCGCCACCTGAGGCGCCACCATCAGCTCCGGTGACACCATCACCCGGGCGAATTCCATGTTCTTTACATCCCTTACCCGCCCCAGGAACAACTTGGGTGCCTTGTCCCAACGGTAACGGCTCTTGGCCTTGGCAAAGTGCTCCGGCGTGTAGCCCTTGCGCAGCATGTTGGCCACGGCAACGAACGCCTTGTCATCGCCCTTGTCCTGCTCCAACGCCTGCCAGCTGGCATAGCGGAACAGCATCGGGTGCCGGGGCCGTGTGCCGTAACGGTACAACTCGATGCAGTCTTCGACGAACAATTCGAAGTCCTTGCGCGCGCTTTTGAGCAGCACGAACGGCACGCCCTGGTGAGTCAGACGCTGGAACCAGCCAAACAGGCCCCATTCGTCATCGACGATCAGCGCCGTGGGTTGTTCCGGCACCGTCACGGCATCGAAGAAACTGACCCGCGTGTAGTGCTCGGCACTGCCACTGAAAGCGGCCTGAATCGCGGCCGGGTGCGCCTGAATCAGCGGGTTCAGCACGTTGTCCATCGCCGGCCCGGCACGCAGCGAATGGTCGATACAGCGCTGGCGAATGAAACCGCCATGGTGCGGGCTGAGGCCGTTGAGGTTCTGCAGCTCGTCCCCCAGGGCAATGATCGACTGCGGGCTGCGATCAAGCACGGCAAGCATCGGTGCGGACAACTCATGGGCTTCGTCGACGATGACGTGGGTATAACGGCTGTCGATCACATAGTCGGTCAGCGACAGCAGCTTTACCCGGTGGTAGTCGCGCACCGGTAGCTGGATTTCTCGTGCCGACGGGCGAATCAGTTCCTGCCAGTACGACCTCGCCTTTTCCAGCAGCACCTCCTGGTCCAGCGGCGAGGTGCCCGGCCCGGCCCAGGGCAAATGGTGCAATTGCAGCTGGGTGTCGGCACTGTGGCAGAACGTGCGCACGGCGCGCACGCACAAGGCAACCACATCGCGTGCGGCAACCGGGCCGATGTCGGGAATGGCCAGCCAGCGCACCACCTGCGCGTCCTGCGGGCGCCACGACAGCTTGGTACGGTACGGGTCGCGCAAGCGCCAGCCATTGCTGGTGAGGTCACGGTTCAGCAGCTCGTCCGCCAGCTGGCCGAAGGTCATAGCGGTGTAGGCGGCAGGGTCCTTCACCCGCGCTTGCAGGGCGCGCAACTGGCCCTCGGTCAATGCCAGCAGCAACGTGCGCTGTGGCTCCAGCAGCCGGGCGAACTGGTGAATCAGGAAGGTCTTGCCGGTGCCGGCGAAGCCCTGCACGGCCACCGACTCGTCTATTCCACTGAGAAACTCGCGCAGCAGGCGGTTTTGCTGATCGCTGAGCATCAGGTCACTGGCCAGGGACGGCAAGTACACCGGGTGCAGCGGTGTGGCCCGCTGGCGGTAGGTGTCGGCGAACAGGAAGCTCCACTGGCCTTCGGCATCCAGCAGCTCGTCTACGGTGTACTCCACCTCGGCCGACAACAGGGCAATGCCGTTTTCACCCAGCATGCCAAGGCCCATGGCAAAGGCTTCGCGATCGAAGTGCTGCGCCACCTGGCCCTGGAAACGCCCGGGCGCAGCGCTTTCGACTTCGTTGGCGATGCGCACGATTTCGGCGAAACGGCGCTCTTGTGCGTCGGCCGATGCGGTGCCGGGCTGGCGTGGGAGGTTTTGCACGAACAACACTGCGGCGGCGTCGAGCACGCTGGCAGTGGTGAAAAATTCGGTGTTGAGTTTGCTGGCGAGGCGGTCGGCCTGGTCGCTGGGCAAAGGCAGGTAAAACATCGGTACCTCGGGTGGAAACAGGGCGGCACGATAGCAACTTTCAGTAGGGAATGCTGGGTTTAACCCCTGCCCCGCTTCAATGTCTCGCTGGGAAACTCTTGGAACAACTGTTTGTAACGCTCTGAAAACCTTCCCAAATGCCAGAATGACCAGCGCATCGCTACTTCGGCGACCGTCACGCCACCACCGCGCAACAAGTCGCGCCGCGCACCGTTCAGCCTGCGCAAACGCAGCCACTGCGCCGGTGGCATGCCGGTAAATGCCTTGAACGCCTGCTGCAACTGGCGCAGGGAAACCCCGGCAACCCCTGCCAACTCCACCAGGTTCAGCGTCTCTTCCGGGCAGTCGGCTGCCCACTCGCTCACCCGGCGCATGATCGCCCGCTCTTCGTCACGGCGCCCCAGCGCCACACCCTGCAAGCGTTGGCAGGCATTGTCGAGTATAAACAGGCAGTCCTCCAGCAATTGCTCCGCCAGGGCCTGCCCTTGCAGCGGGCAATCCGCCTCGCCCAGGCGCGTCAGCGTGGCGCTCAGCCAGCTACCGAACAGGGCATTCTGCCCGCTGCCCAACGGCACCATGAACAAACCCTCGAGGCGCTGTGGGTCCAGCCCGTGCTGGGCCAGAAAGGCCTGGTCGAACACCACCGCCACTTCCTGGTAGTTCTCCGGCGTGATCCAGATATTGCGGCTTTGCTCGTTGAGCAGGTACAGGCTGTTCTCGCTGCGGTCGAAGCAGAACGCCAGCGAACCGCTCGGTGCGCGGAAAAACTGCTCCACCCGGGTGTTCAGCCGCTCTTCGTACACCTCCACACCATCGAGCCCCAGGCAGCGCAGTTCACCGCTGAAATGCCCGGGTGACATCTGCCGATACTGTTGCTGCCAGCCAGGGGTGGCGCGCACTTGCTCGGTAACGTCGGTGGTATGAAAAGCCTGGACCTGCAACGCATTGGCGGTTGTCACGCATTGTCCTGTATGCACTCTTTTGGTGCATTCATTACTGAAGAAAGTGGATAGATTGCCCCGGGGGGCTACGACCAAGATAGTCTCCAGCGCGTCACCTGGGAAGCGTGATGCCCCGCAAACCCTGCGACGGCTTTCTCGGGCTTACACGTTCCCACACTAAAACCCAACCAAGAGGTCTGTATGAACGCCCCCTTCGATCAGCTGTACACCTGGCTGAAAGAACACCGCATCACCGAAGTCGAATGCGTGATCAGCGACTTGACCGGCATTGCCCGTGGCAAGATCGCGCCCACCGCCAAGTTCCTCCACGAACGTGGCATGCGCCTGCCGGAAAGCGTGCTGCTGCAGACGGTCACCGGCGACTACGTTGACGATGACATCTACTACAACCTGCTCGACGCCGCCGACATCGACATGGTCTGCCGCCCCGACCCGAGCGCTGTGTACCAGATCCCGTGGGCGATCGAGCCGACTGCGATCGTGATCCACGACACCTTCGACAAACAAGGCAACCCCATTGAGCTGTCGCCGCGCAACGTGCTGAAGAAGGTGCTCAAGCTGTACGCCGACAAAGGCTGGCAGCCGATCGTCGCACCGGAAATGGAGTTTTACCTGACCAAGCGCTGCGAAGACCCGGACTTGCCGCTGCAGGTACCGCTGGGGCGCTCAGGCCGTGCCGAAAGCGGCCGTCAGTCGTTCTCGATCGATGCCGCCAACGAATTCGACCCGCTGTTCGAAGACGTCTACGACTGGTGCGAGATCCAGGGCCTGGACCTGGATACGCTGATTCACGAAGACGGCCCGGCGCAGATGGAGATCAACTTCCGCCACGGAGACGCGCTGGACCTGGCCGACCAGATCACCGTGTTCAAACGCACCATGCGTGAGGCAGCCCTCAAGCACAACGTCGCCGCTACCTTCATGGCCAAGCCGATCACCGACGAGCCGGGCAGCGCCATGCACCTGCACCAAAGCGTGGTGGACATCGCCACCGGCAAGCCGATTTTCGCCAATGAAGACGGCAGCATGAGCCCGCTGTTCCTGCACCACATCGGCGGCTTGCAGAAGTACATCCCCAAGCTGCTGCCGATGTTCGCCCCCAACGTCAACTCGTTCCGCCGCTTCCTGCCGGACACTTCGGCGCCAGTGAACGTCGAGTGGGGGGAAGAAAACCGTACCGCCGGCCTGCGTGTGCCTACTTCCGGCCCCGAGGCGATGCGCGTGGAAAACCGCCTGCCGGGTGCAGATGCCAACCCGTACCTGGCGATTGCCGCCAGCCTGCTGTGCGGCTACCTGGGCATGGTCGAGCAAATCGACCCCAGCGCACCGGTACAAGGCCGTGCCTACGAACGGCGCAACCTGCGCTTGCCGATCACCATCGAGGATGCGCTGCAGCACATGGAAGACTGCGAAACCGTGCAGCAGTACCTGGGCAAGCAGTTCGTCCAGGGCTACGTGGCGGTCAAGCGGGCCGAGCACGAGAACTACAAGCGCGTGATCAGCTCGTGGGAGCGCGAGTTCCTGATGCTCAGCGTCTGACCCACCTTGGGGGGCTTAAAGCCCCCTGCACCGAACTCGAAGAACAAGACCTACGAGGTGTCCCATGCGTCATCTGCAAGCCCTGATACCCGCTGCATTCACCCTGCTGTTCGCCACCACCGCCCACGCCACCCCTTCGGTCAGCGTGTACAACTGGACCGACTACATTGGTGACACCACCCTGGCCGATTTTCAGGCCAGCAGCGGGATCAAGGTGGTGTATGACGTGTTCGACTCCAACGAAACCCTCGAAGGCAAACTGCTGGCCGGGCGCACCGGTTATGACGTGGTAGTGCCGTCGAACCACTTCCTCGCCCGCCAGGCCCAGGCTGGTGCTTTCCTGCCGCTGGACCGCAGCAAGCTGCCGAACTGGCAGCACCTTGACCCCAAGCTGCTCAAGCAGCTTGAACAGAACGACCCCGGTAACCAGTACGCGGTGCCGTACCTGTGGGGTACCAATGGCATCGGCTACAATGTCGACAAGGTCAAGGCGGCACTGGGCGTGGACCATATCGACTCGTGGGCGGTGCTGTTCGAGCCGGAAAACCTGAAAAAGCTCAAACAGTGCGGCGTGGCCTTCATGGACTCGCCCGATGAACTGTTCCCGGCTGTCCTCAATTACCTGGGCATGGACCCGCGCAGCGAAAAGCCGGCCGACTACGCCAAGGCCGAAGCCCGCCTGCTGGAGCTGCGCCCCTACATCACCTACTTCCATTCATCCAAATACGTCTCCGACCTGGCCAATGGCGATGTCTGCGTGGCCTTCGGCTACTCCGGCGACGTGTTCCAGGCCGCCAACCGTGCCGTGGAAGCGAAGAACGGCGTAAAAGTGGCCTACAGCATTCCCAAGGAAGGCAGCAACCTGTGGTTCGACCTGCTGGCCATCCCCAAGGACGCCAGCAACCCCGAGCAGGCTCTGGCATTCATCAACTACCTGCTCGACCCCAAAGTGATCGCCAAGGTCAGCGCAACCGTCGGCTATGCCAATGCCAACCCGGACGCCAAGGCCTACATGGATGCATCGCTGGTCAACAACCCTGAGATCTACCCACCCCAGGACGTGCTGGACAAACTGTACATCTCCAGCACCCCGAGCCCGAAGATCATGCGCGTCATGACCCGCTCCTGGAGCAAGATCAAGTCCAACCGCTGAGTCGAGAACGCCCATGTCTTTCAATACTCAACACGCCGCTTCGTACTACGCCGCCACGGCGCGCGATGCGGCACCCTACCCCAGCCTGGACGGCGAACTGACGGCTGACGTGTGCGTGGTCGGCGGCGGGCTGACCGGGGTCAATACCGCCCTGGAGCTGGCCGAACGTGGCCTTTCGGTGGTGCTGCTGGAAGGCCGGCGCATCGGCTGGGGCGCCAGTGGGCGCAATGGCGGCCAGCTGATTCGCGGTATTGGCCACGATGTCAGCGGATTCGCCCGGCATGTGGGCCAGGACGGCGTGCGTTACCTGAAGCAGGCCGGCATCGATTCAGTGGCGCTGGTGGCCGAGCGTATCGCCCGCTACGGTATTGCCTGCGACCTGCGTTGGGGTTTCTGCGAACTGGCCAATACACCGGCCCAGTTCGCTGCTTTCAAGGATGAACAGGACGACCTCGCTGCGCTGGGTTATCGCCATGCAACACGCCTGGTCGGTGCCGGGCAGTTGAACGAGATTGTCGCCAGCGACCAGTACGCCGGCGGTCTGGTCGACATGGGCTCGGGCCACTTGCACCCGCTCGACCTGGTGCAGGGCGAGGCCCGTGCAGCGCACGGCCTGGGTGTGCGCATTTTCGAGCAAAGCCCGGTAGTGCGCATCGAGCACGGGCCTTGCGTCACCCTGCACACGGCTCGCGGCAAGGTGCGGGCCAGTAGCCTGGTACTCGGGTGCAACGCTCACCTCGACGAGCTGGAGCCACGCCTGAGCGGCAAGGTGCTACCAGCCGGCAGTTACGTGGTGGCCACCGAACCATTGCCCGAAGCACTGGCCAGCAGCCTGATTCCGCAGAACATGGCGCTGTGCGACCAGAAGGTCGGCCTGGACTACTACCGCCTCACCGCCGACCGCCGCCTGCTGTTTGGCGGCGCCTGCCACTATTCCGGGCGCGACCCCAAGGACATCGCGGCCTATATGCGGCCCAAGGTACTGAAGGTATTCCCCCAGCTGGCCAATGTACGCATCGATTTCCAGTGGGGCGGCATGATCGGCATCACCGCCAACCGCTTCCCCCAGGTTGGGCGCCTGAGCCAGTACCCGAACGTGTACTACGCCCAAGGCTACTCCGGGCATGGGCTGAACGTGACTCACTGGACGGCGAAGCTGCTGGCCGAGAGCATTGCCCTCGGCCATAGCCATGGCCTGGATGTGTTCAGCGCCGTGCCGCACTTGACCTTCCCCGGCGGCAAGGCTTTGCGCTCGCCACTGCTCGCTCTTGGCATGCTGTGGTACCGGTTGCGCGAAGCACTGGGGTGATGAAGATACGAAGGCATGAAGATTTTACTTAAAGAATAACCTGCAAACCTTTGTTTTTGATTAGGTTCAACAACTTCAGAGCCGGTCCTGAGGGGTGGGTTTCGCCCTGCTCCCATTTACGCACCGTTGACGCACTAGTATGCAGATGCATCGCGAAGACCGGCTGGCTGAAATTGAGTGCCTCACGCAAGCGACGTATCTCTAGTGCACTGAAGTCCAGCACCGGCGCGGGGCACAGTGCTTCGTAGTCCCGAAGGGTTATCTTGCCGACTGCCCCTGCCTCATGAAGGGCAACAAGATCCTCACGTAATGATTCAACCAGCTTGCTGCTCACAACAGATCTCCATTAATACCCCCGCGCGCAGCGCACGGCAAAGCTCCAGTGGTGATAAATTCAGAAGAACCTTACCTGCAAATCGCAACGCATTCTGTTCTTCAAGCGTGATGTTTGCCTTGTCGCTCTTGGCAAAACCATGCAAGAAAACACATCGATTGCCGATTCGGGCGGAAAGCAAGGTTCGATAACCACCGCGTTTTCCCATGCCCTGCGCCGCTACGCGCTTCTTGTACAATGCACCACCCAGGTTTGCATCGACCAAGCCTCTTTGCATCTCGTCTACTGCCTGACACAACAACTCATCATCAAGTCTTTGGGCCGCCTGCAAGCGCGCGAAGTCCTTGCGCTTGAAAATCTCCATGATCCACCTCTAACCATACCCGTAGCGGGCATAGTTTTCCAAGAGTGGTTGCAGATTCAAAGCCAGCCACTTCCGATGGCACTGTAGGAATTCGCACTGTTACCAGTACCCGCTATCACGGTGCTGCCACCACAGATTGATTACTCCACTGGCCAACTGCCTCGCACCTGCTAGCGTTGTTCTGACCGACCTCTCATGGACGCGTCTCCATCATGAAATCACTGCCTCGCATTACCCTGTTGTGCGCCGCGCTGCTTGCCGTGGCCGCCTGCTCCAGCAAAAGCGTGGACCCCAAGGATTATTCCGGCTTCCTCAAGGACTACAGCCGCCTGCAGGAAGCCAAGAGCCCTTCGGGTGACCCGGTGATGCGCTGGATCGACCCCAACGTTAACATCAACCAGTACAGTCAGGTGTTCATCGAGCCCAGCCAGTATTACCCCAAACCACAGCCAACGGCGGTGATTTCGCAGCAGACGCTGCAAGAAATCACGCGGTACTTCAATGAAGCCTTGCGCCGTGAAATGGGCAGCGTGATGCCGCTGGCCAAGGGGCCAGGCCCGGGAGTGATCGTGGTGCGCCCCGCCATTACAGCGGTGTCGACCAGCAACGAAGGCCTGAAGCCTTACGAAGTCATCCCTATCGCACTGATTTCGGCGGGTGTGAACACTGCCATGGGCGGCCGTGATCAAGAAGTGGATGTCGGCGTGGAGGCAGCGTTCCTTGATGGTGCCAGCCAGAAGGTGCTGGCCCAGGTGGTGCGCAAAGGCACGGGGCAGGAACTGGAGAACGATACCCAGAAGCTGACCTTGAATGACGTAAAGCCAGTGCTGGATGGTTGGGCCAAGGACATGCGCGCCAGTTTTACTTCTGTTAAGCAGAAATCGCGCTAGTGCTTGCCGTGTTGAAGGAAACGCTAATTGTCAGTTTGACCGCTTCGCAGAGCACGCACGGCTGACGGTGACAACGGAGGGGCGCTGGGAGTGGCAGGTTCGCGAATTGCATCGCCACTTCCAGCCGGCTGTGATAGCCAAGAAGGAGCACTGGGCGACACGGGTACGTAGTTAGCCTTA